>CAMAHD010000025.1 GCA_945834405.1 uncultured Prevotella sp.
AAGAACCATCAAGAATCTTCGAGTAGAACATCTTAAACTGTTCTATCTTCTCTTCCGTATCAAGAAAGTCTGTATCGTTGAATGCCTTAATGAATTGGGCATAATACTCTTCCTTCAACACGCCACGCGACTGAAGTTGCTGTCTGAAATTCTCAACTTCACAGATATGTTTGGTAATATGAATCTCAATGTCCAATCCTATCAGAATCCTGATACGCTTGTCTTTTAATTGTTCTGACAATTCCTTGTAGCCAGAATAATAGAAATAGCCGACAAGGAAGTCAACTGCATTTGTTTTTGGTAGAATGCCGTTGATGATGTCCGACAGGAATTTGTCTTTGTTTGTTATAAAGCAATTGCTCATATGGATGATTATTCACATTCACTTTTGAGATGTGGGCAAAAGATGTCTGTCGTAATCACCCCCGTGCCGAAACCCGGTGAATGATTTTGACTAAGCAAAGTTAAAGATTTATTTGCAATCTGCCAAACAAATCACGGCTTTTTTAGAAGATAATATACTCTTCTTTACCCTTCGGACAAGTGACCGTTGGTTTGCAAGAGGTGATATTTCCTCTTCGGGTGGAGAGTCGTGAAATGCTCCTCCTTTGGAGTGTATGCTCGACAGAAGACATTGTACCAGTGCTTTAGTTGGGCACACACCAGTACGCAGGCCTGGCGCACACCAGTACGCAGGCCTAGCACACACCAGTACGCAGGCCTAGCACACACCAGTACGTAGGCCTGGCACACACCAGTACGTAGGCCTGCGTACTGGCGTACGCCCGAGGACGTACTACCAGAAGGTTGCATTAGTATCGATTTTAATGACAACAGGGACAACTCAGGACAACACTTGCTGGAAGATGAGGGCTGATTTTTTTGGGGTCATGGGGACAGTTCTGATGATTCGCATCAAACGAACCAAGGAACCTGTCCACATGACCCATAGATACATGTTCTTATTGTATCTGCCAAACTCGTTCTGGAAAATATACATGCAAGGATCAAAGCGAATCAAAGAATAAAACATGACGGAGCATACCTAGATTCAATCGAGGTATGCTCCGGGGTACTAACGGACTGCGAATTTTCCATATTCCGATATTTTTCGTTCCGACATTTTTCGTAACAACGGTGGCAACGATAAATCTTTTCTTGGAAAAGTGTATGATTTGGGGCGAAAATACCTTGGAAAAGTGTCAGAAATGAGCAGCGGCAAATGATGGTCGCTGCCTTTACTCCTTGAGAGCTGATGATACAGACTCATAGCTCTCGTTAAGCAGATGCTGGATGTTTTCAGGTCCTTTGCCCTGGGGATGGATAGGAGCATGGATGGTCATGGACAGAGGACTCCACTGGACAAAATGCCAGTCCTTGGTGCGAGGCATCACACGGAAGGAACCATTGATCGTTATGGGAACAACAGGCAACTGCAACTCGTCTGCCAGCATGAAGGCTCCTTTCTTGAAGGGACGCATCTTTCCGGTGAACGAACGGGCGCCTTCGGGAAAGACTACCATGCTCATTCCGCTGCTCAGAGTGGTACGAGCCTTCTCGTAGGTGTCGCGTATCTTGCTGGGACCGCTCTTGTCGACAAATATCTGATGGGACATCTGACATGCCATTCCAACCAAAGGTATCTGGCGTATCTCACGCTTCATCATCCATTTGAAATTACGGCAAAGATGACCATAGATGAGGAAGATGTCGAATGCTCCTTGGTGGTTGGCAACAAAGACGTACGACTCTCCTGAACGCAGATGTTCCCTACCCTCTACCTTGACAGGCAGGAGAAAGAGCTTCAGCGTAAGCCATGACCACCATTTGCCTGGATAATACCCCCAGAAATGTCCATTGCCCAAAAGACAACCTATGGAAACGGAGAGTGCCGTGATGACGGTTGATACGAGAAAAAGGGGTAAGGCTACACAAAGCTGATACAGGTAGTATAAGTATTTCATAGCAGGGTTTGTATAAGATTTATGTATTACAGGTTTTTTGATTCATCTACGGAAACGACAACTGACTAAGAGCGGCGAAGCGTTATGACAACCACCTCGCCTGGGACACCAAAGCGGAAGGGGATGAATCCTCCCAGTCCAGTACTGACATAGAGATGTCTGTTGCCTAAACGATACAGACCGCCCCACTCGCGATAGATAAAATCGACAGGTGACCATCCGAACAAGGTGAACTGCATGGCATGGGTATGACCACTCAAAGTCAGCTGAGCATGGGAATGGGGAAGTATCTTGCGACGCCATGAGGAGGGGTCGTGCTGAAGCATCACTACATAGGAGGAACGGGACACTTTGCGTAAAGTGTGGTTGATATTGCCTAACTGGGGGAAATGTTTGCCGTCACCGTCATTTTCCATTCCGGCAATGACGATGGAGTCGTTGCCGCGTCTGATAATCTCACGGTCGTTGATCAGCAGATGCCAATCCATCGACTGCTGCATGCCCACCAGACGATGGAAATTGTCGCGCTTCACGTCATCTGTCGTCTGGACATAGGTGGGATAATCATGATTTCCCAACACTGAATAGACTCCGTCGCGTGCCTTCAGCTGGGATAGCAACGGAAGGAATGGCTCCACTTCGGATGGCTGACGGTTCTGCAAATCGCCGGTAAAGACGATGGCATCCGCATGTTGGGCATTGACAGAGTCGATGGCACGTTGAACAACCCAATGGCGGGAGGGACTGTACGAACCTAAATGGGCATCGGAAAAATGCACGATGCGATAGCCATCAAAGGCTGCCGGCAAGTCTGCCGACGTAATGGTGACATGACGTACACGCAAGGACTCAAAACCGCAGGTACTGCCTACAATCAACACATACCAGATGAGGGGTATGAAGACGATGCCTATCGCACTGCCTATATTGTATCGCAGATGAAACAGCTTCTGACAGCCCCAGCCGATTGATGAAAACAGCGTGAAAACGAAGGTTGGCACAACCAGCAAACCCAACAGAAAGAGATAGGTGTTGACGATAGTCATGTTGTCGGGAACAAAGTCGCGGAGTGTCCCCAGCCACAGGGTATAGACAATCATCAGGATGGCAGGAAGGAAACAAAGCAAACGTTTCCACCAAGACTGGCATCGATGGCGCAAATATCTGAAATAGATATAGACGTGTGGTATCAGAATTAGTAACAGTACGTATATCAATATCTTAGCTATCATGGTTCAAGTGGTTTAGATGTTTATTTGTCAGGGAATAAAGAGGCATTGAGGAATGTTTTGACCAGTTCCATCGGTATGCCTCGACGTTTGGCATAAGAGTGTAACTGATCTTCTCCTATCTTGCCGACAGAGAAATAACGGCTGGCAGGATGAGCCAGCATCAATCCACTGACGCTGGCATGGGGACGCATGGCTCCCGACTCTGTAAGACGGATGCCGATGTCTTGAAAATGAAGTAACTGGGAGAGGATGAAATTGATGCTGGTATCGGGCAAGGAAGGATAGCCCACGGCGGGACGTATGCCCTGAAACTTTTCCGCATGGAGGTCGGCTATCGAAAGCTGTTCGTCTGGGGCATATCCCCAGTCGGCTGTCCGCACCCTCAGGTGCATCACCTCTGCTGCTGCCTCTGCCAAACGGTCGGCCAAGAGCTGAACCATCATGCGCATATAGTCATCATGGCGGAAATCGGATTCCATGCCGGCATCGACGGTCGTGGCAAAAACCCCCACTACATCGCTCTCTCCCTGCGACAAGGGTCGGACAAAGTCGGATAGGCACAGGCAGGGTTTGCTGCTGTCTGTATGTTGCTGGCGGAGAAGGGGCAGACGTACGCCCTGTACGAGCAAATCGTCTCCATCGCTGTTCGCATCTGCCAAAAGAAACAAGGCATGTACACGATAGGTCTTGTCGAGCTGAAACAAAATCTCTTCTGCTTCCTGACGAAGACGCTCTTTTTCGGCGCTGTCGCTCACCTGCCAAGCATGATAGAAGTAGAGCCAGTTGATATAGGGTATCAACTGACGGATAGAGTATATGATATGTTCACGTTTATTCATTTCTGAAAGAAACTTCCTGTCCAATATAAGTGCGGTCTACCTGTCCGTTTCTGTAAACAATGTGTCCATTGCATATCGTCTCGGCAACTTGCCAGTCGTATTCGTGACCTTCCACGGGACTCCAGCCGCATTTGCTTTCGATGATGTCGGGAGTCACCTTCCAGCGACGGCGACGGAGCACAACGATATCGGCCTGATAGCCTGGGCGCAAGTAGCCGCGGCGAGTCACTCCGAACAGTTCGGCGGGACGGTGGCACATCACTTCCACAAGTCGCTCCTGAGAGAGTATTCCCTGGTCTGAGAGTTCAAGCATGGCAGGAAGGGAAAACTGTATCATCGGCATGCCGGAAGCTGCCGTACAGCAACCGCCCTGCTTCTGGGAGAGCAGATGGGGAGCATGGTCGGTACCCACCACCGCTATGCGTCCGTCGGCGACGGCCTGTCTCAGGGCGGCTCTGTCGTCGCAGGTCTTCACCGATGGATTGACCTTGATGCGGGCTCCATAGCTGGCATAGTCGTCATCAGTAAATAGCAGGTGGCCTACCACGGCTTCGGCTGTGATAAGGGGATAGTCTGGCGAGAGCAATTCCAGTTCTCTGGCGGTAGTGAGATGGGCTATATGCAGACGGGCACCTGTCGCTCTTGCCAGCATGACGGCGCGCTTGCTGCTTTCGTAACATGCTTCGGCACTGCGAATCAGCGGATGAAGCCGGATGTCGGGATCAGAACCTTCTTTCTGTCTGGCTTCTGACATATTGCGGTTGATGACGGACGTATCTTCGCAATGTGCCATGATGGGGAGCGAAGTGCCTGAAAAGAGTTTCTTCAGTGCGTCGTCACTGTCCACCAGCATATTGCCTGTAGAAGAGCCCATGAACAGCTTGACTCCGGGAATACGGTGGGGATTGAGTTGAGACAGAAGATGCGTATTGGTATTGGTGGCACCAAAGAAGAAGGAATAGTTGACGTGGCTTTTGGTGGCAGCCAATGCAAATTTCTCGTCAAGAACTTCGAGCGTGGTGGTCTGAGGGTTGGTGTTCGGCATGTCAAAATAGCTCGTCACTCCACCTGCTGCCGCTGCCCTACTCTCGCTCTCCATGTCTGCCTTGTCGGTCAGTCCTGGCTCACGGAAATGTACATGGTCGTCTATCACGCCAGGAATGATCAGCAGCTCTTCTCCGTCAAGAGTAGCCGACGGACTGTCTTTGCCGTCGGCTGACACTTCTACAATCTTTTCACCTTCTATAACGATGGTACCATGAAAACGACGTCCTTCGTTGACAATGGTTCCTTGTCTGACTATCCTTTCCTTCATCGTGGTCTCTCCTGTTGTTGGGTTATTGTCCTAAGCCATTGATCTGGGGCAATGCAGACTCCTGTGTTTCAGGAGCTGTCGATGCTGCGGGAGCGGCATCCTCAGGGTCCAGTCCCTGCATCTTGGCTTCGTTCTCACAGGCTGTCTGGTAGTATTCCTTGACATAGGGGTCGTTCTTGAACTTGTCTGTGGCCTTGCTCATGATGTCCTCTATCTGAGGAGTGAGGATGGGGTATCTGAACCCACTGGTCAGCATCATGAAGACTCCTGGTCCAAGAACATTGTTGAAGTTGTCGACGATGAAGGTTGTCACCAATCGGTCTTCCTCTTGCATAATGAGGGCGGCTTCTGCATTCAGCTGGGTATTGATGCTGTCTTCATCCATGCCGTCGAGCAACATGCGACTGTGCTGGTGAGACAGTTCGTTGTAGCGATTGCCCAACTGTTTGTGTTTATCCAGAAACTCATAAAGCTTATCGTTCAGAGGCGTTCCACTCACTACCTGATTGGCATTGTCAATCTTGATGTTGATTTCGCCCTGTTCGAGAACGATGGGCAGAATACTCTCTGAATCCATAAACAGATTGGCCATACGCACCGTGTCCAAGACGCCCTGGAAGACGAATTTTCCATGGATGACGTCACACGAATCGATATTCTTTACTTCACCACCCTTGAGGGCACGCAAATAGAGTTTGCTTCCATCCAGGGAAGTGACGGAGGAGGCTCCTTCAACGTGATAGGTATTAGCACATGAAACCAAGGCGCAAGCTATCGCCAATGTGATTATAATCTTATTCATATTATTGACTTCTTCTAAACTCTGTCGTACAAATGTACAATGTTCTGACGAAGTATGAAAATAAATTTATGCTATTTAAAACAATAAGCCTTACTTTTAGCGTTTTTTTGCCTCCTGTTCCAATTCAGTGCCCAATCGATGGGTTGAATAGAGCTGAAGAACGGCTGCTATCAGCAGCAAGACTACCCAGTTGTTATGGATATACTGAACATATAACAGATACTGGACAGGAAGTACCTTGACATGGTCGGCAAACATGAAAAATGCGGACAAGACAAAGAGTACATCGCTGCATATCATTATACGGCGAAGGCGACGGATGGTCAGGTTGGTGCCTTCATAACGCTGCTTCATCTGCATCAGAGAGAAGGCAAGAGCTCCAACGGCAAAGACGTATGGAGCCCAGGATTGAAACAGGACATTGGCTGCACTGCCAACGACCATCATCAGGGCACCTAAAATAAACAGGATGTTTTCTATTTGATTCAGTCGGTTCATAATCGAATGCTTATTCTTCGTCCAGCACAAAGATATCCTCATCATCGGCTTTCATGAAATACCGTTCACGAGCTATTTCCTCGATGGCTTTGGGGTCGTTGTCGAGTTTCTTCAGTTGCTGCTGGTCTGATTCGTAGATGGATTGATAGCGGCTTATCTCCTCCCGCAATTCATTGATGGTTCGTTTGTTGCGAAAATGATTCCACACGCTGTTCTCGTCCAGAAAACCGACAATAAGAACCGCAATGACCACTACCAACACGTATTTGAGTGATTTGAAACGGGAGATGATACCCACAAATGTTTTCAGATAATTCATGGAATGATGATGTATGATATAATGACGATGTATGATGAATTATATAATGTTCGCGTGCGCGAAGAAAGGGGATGGTGATGGCCTAAAAGCCATCACCATTGATCTTCAGTTTCTTGGTTACACAATTCTCAATCAGGGACTTGTCAAAAGCCTGCTTCTCGTCCTCTACCACGCAGTTCTCGAAGGTGAAATCGGTCAGATGGTATTTCTCCGACTTGCCGACATCAAAAAAGTTCTTGCTCTTGACCTTCGCGTTGCGGATGGTAATGTTGTTACAGGTGGAGAGAGGCATGTCGGGACGGTTCTCGGGCTTGAAGAACTGGGTCCAGGGGCGCACAACAAGGAAACTGCTGCAGTCGCCGCTGACATCTTCGACGGTTACATACTCGTAATGCTGGGGGGTGTCAGGACGCATCTTCAACCACAGTACACGGTTGGCATCCGTGAAGGTGCAACGACGGAGTACGACATTGCGGTCGTGCAGAGACTCGCTGCCCAATGTCAGACAGCCATGTACTCGGCCGTAATGGCAATCCTGAATGATGATGTTGCTGTTGGGACCATTGTTGGGGTCCTGGTCGGCCCAGGTGCCCTTGCCGCCTTTCAGAACGACGGCATCGTCGTTGACACTCATGTAACATCCATGGATGAGCACATTCTTACATACGTCTATATCGATGGCATCGCTGCTCGGTGCCTTGATGCCGGAGGTGGGAGCAAAAATACGGCAACCGATATAGCGCACATACTCGCTCTTGTAAAGATGGTTGGTCCAGAATGGACTGTTAATCAGGTTGACGTCCTGAACAGTTACGTTCTTGCTGTTGGAGATGTATACGAGTCGGGGACGCATGGCTTCCAGATTCGTACACTGGCGATTGTACTGACGGCGAATCCAGAATTCCTCCCAATAGTTCTTGCCATTGCCATTAATGGTTCCCTTACCGGCGATGGTGAAGCCATCAACGCCGTCGGCATTGACCAAGGCGGCAAAATACTTGAGGGTCTGTCCCTCCATGCGGGTTGTCAACAGCTTGAAGTCGCGTATACGGTCACTGCCCTTCAGAACGGCATCTTCTTCTACAAGCAGACTGACTCCCTGCTTGAAGAAAAGAGAGCCTGAAAGGAAGACACCACGCGGAATGACAACGACACCGCCACCGTCCTTGGCAGCACGGTCGATGACCGACTGTATCTGTTCGGTCTGGACGATGTTGGAATCGTTCTTGACTCCATATTCAGTAATCACATAACGCTTGCCAAGCAGATTGACATCTACCTTGGTCGTATCGTTGAACCAGGCAGGAATAGGTGTTCCGTCAGGAAATAACTCCTGCTTTTCTTTCTTGCCCAAAGAAGGCAAGGTTACAGCCATCAGGGCTGCTGTCAGTAACAGTTTGAAATTCATTTGATGATTTTGTTTTAGTTAGGGTTCTTCAGAATGTTTGATGATTCGGGACAATGGCAAAATAGACCACATCTTCTTCGCCGTCATTATGCATGGCATGACCATGGCCCATGGGACAATAATGAACGTCGCCGGCATGAAAATCCTCGCGCTGACCGTCGTACATGAAATATCCCGTACCACTGATAATATATACTATCTCCGAGGTGCCCTCGTGAGTGTGATAGCCACTGGAAGAATGGGGCTTCAGACGGCTCTGCATAATCTTGTTTTCACTATCGATGAAGTTTCTGGTGAAGATGCTGCCCTCACCTCCTTTGAACTTCTCAATGTGCTCTTCTTCAATGTTGTTGTAATCGATAATCATAATGCTATTTTTTTCATGGGTTAATGTCTACAAATCCTTGATCAGCACTTGGCGCAATCTGGAAAGATAATCGGTTCGTGCCTCAAGTATGGGCAACAGCTTGTCGCCTCGCAGCGTGTCGAGCGGCAAGGTAAGACGCCATTTGCCTACCGACTCCAGACGGTCGAGCATCATACCTACACTGAGGTGTTCAAGACTCACTGACGGCATGAAACGCGACACTTCTCCTTTCTCGTCGCTCGACACCTCGACAAGGAGCTTGGCATCGGTCAGATAAAACAGAAGGTCATTGACGATACGGATTGGTATGCCCGTTTCTGAACGGAGTTCGGCTGCTGAACAGGGCTTCTCGCCTTTGTCAAAGCGGTGGCAGACAGAACGCATCAGCATCATGCAGAGCATCATGCGATAGCGATAACTGATGTCTGCCGTATCGGCATCGTAATCATAATAATCAAGATTCTGATTGGTATAGCACAGCTCGGCACCAAACAGACAGATGGTCCAGGATATCTGTACCCAGAGCATGAACATGGGGAGGGCAGCAAAAGAGCCGTAGATGGCATTGTAGCTGGACACCCATATCTGAGAATGGATATAGAACAACTGTAACCACTGCATGGCTACGCCCGCAAGTATTCCGGGGATGATACAAGAACGCAGACGGACGTGCGTGTTCGGCATGAAGACATAGAGGCAGATGAACATCAGCGACATGATGCAATAAGGAACAAGGGCCAGAAGAAGACGGATGGCTGGAGCCAGCAAGTCCAAGGAGGCAAAGCGGCCTGCTATGGTCGCCATGAAAATCGACAGACCTGACGTGAAGACTATAATGATGGGACAAAGGAAGGCCATCGCCATATAGTCCGTAACGGTGCGGAAAATGCTGCGGGGTTTCTTGACCTGCCAGATGCCATTGAAGGCATTCTCGATATTGCTCACCAGCATCAGTACCGTGTAGAGCATGAACACCAATCCAAAACCGATAAACACGCCACTCTTGGTATGCAACAGATAGCTGTTGACAAAGCCGACAATCACATCTGCTGCCTGAGGCTGTGACTTGAAGGCATCACGAAACCATATCTCTATGTATTTGTTATATCCGAAACCACGAGCTATGGCAAAAACCACTGCCAATATAGGAACAAGGGCAAGAATCGTGGAATAGGTCAGAGCGGCCGCTTCGTTGATGACTCTCTTGGCAGTAAAAAAGCGAATGGCAAGCAGCAATTTCTTGCACAGCTCTATCAAAAAATAGTGCCATGCGGAAACATCGTCTGGCTGAACCCTCCAGATGTCTTCCGTGAAATATCTGACCATCTTGCTCTGCTTCATGGTTTGTTGAACTGTTGTTAGTATTTTTCATCAACCGCCTGCATCCGGAGCGGTTATCATAAAAAAAGAAAGCAGTGCTCCTATAAGCCGGGTTCTGTCTCCGTATATGCGTCTCCGCAAGATACAGTGTCCGTCATTTATCTAATCCGCCTGTCACCAGACGGCTCAAGCGTTCTACCCTCCATCGTAACAGATCATGATTCGGGCGGGCAACCCTCAGACGATGGTTTACATGAACTTGCAGCCCCCAGCAGGCACAGCCCGCCGATCACCCGACGGCTGGTGGTCTCTTACACCACCTTCTCACCCTTACCCCGATTTCTCAGGGCGGTTCTTTTCTTCTGCCCTCACCTGCCGTCACCGGCAGCTTCCACTTTCAGAAGTGAGGCACCCTTTGCTGCCCGGACTTTCCTCCCGCCCTCCAAGGGCCGGCGACAGACCGGAGCACTGCTTTCAATCTGCAAAGTTACATTATTTTACTGAAATTGCAAAATACAGGGCAAATAAACTTATCGAAGCAAGAAATATTTTGTCAAACCGATTTTTATTTGTAACTTTGCAAACGTTTTTTAAAAAAGGTATAAAAGAAATGATTACTGTCACAAATCTTGCTATTCAATTCGGAAAGAAAGTTCTTTACAAAGATGTGAATCTGAAGTTTACCAACGGAAACATCTATGGTATCATCGGTGCCAACGGTGCTGGTAAGTCGACATTGCTCAGAGCCATTTGCGGCGACCTGGAACCTAACAAGGGAACCGTGGAAATGGCACCAGGAGAACGACTCTCCGTATTGGAACAGGACCACTTCAAATATGACAACTTCTCGGTGATGGACACCGTACTCATGGGGCATGCTCCCCTCTGGGCGAACATGAAGGAACGAGAAGCTCTCTACGCCAAGGACGAAATGACCGAAGAAGACGGAAACAGAGCGGCAGAACTCGAACTGAAATTCGCCGAAATGAACGGATGGGAAGCTGAAAGCGAAGCCGCACAGCTGCTGCAGAACCTCGGTGTGAAGGAACCACAGCACACCAAACAGATGGCTGAACTGTCCAACAACGAAAAAGTGAGAGTCATGCTCGCCAAAGCGCTTTTCGGACATCCCGACAACCTGCTGCTCGACGAGCCTACCAACGACCTCGACCTGGACACCGTACAATGGCTGGAAGAATATCTCGGAAACATCGAACAGACCGTACTGGTTGTCAGCCACGACCGCCACTTCCTCGATGCTGTTTCTACACAGACCGTGGACATTGACTTCGGAAAGGTAACGGTTTTCTCGGGCAACTACTCCTTCTGGTACGAGAGCTCGCAGTTGGCTCTCAGACAGGCTCAGAACCAGCGACAGAAAGCTGAAGAAAAGAGAAAGGAACTGGAGGAATTTATACGCCGATTCTCTGCCAACGTCGCCAAGAGCAAACAGACCACTTCGAGAAAGAAAATGCTGGAGAAACTCAATGTCGAGGAAATCAAACCTTCTTCACGCAAATATCCAGGCATTATATTCCAGATGGAACGCGAACCAGGAACACAGATACTGGAGGTTCAAGACCTGAAAGCGGTAGATACCGACGGTACCGTCCTCTTCGACAATGTCAACTTCACAATTGAAAAGGGACAGAAAACCGTTTTCCTCAGCCATAACCCCAAAGCCATGACTGCTCTTTTCGAAATCATCAACGGCAACAGACAGGCTGACAAAGGAGAATACAAATGGGGAGTCACCATCACCACGGCTTACCTGCCTCTGGACAACACCGAATTCTTCAATAGCGAACTGAACCTCGTCGACTGGCTCAGCCAATATGGAAAAGGCAATGAGGTTCTGATGAAAAGCTTCCTCGGACGTATGCTGTTCAAGGATGAGGATGTACAGAAAAAGGTGAACGTGCTCTCGGGAGGCGAGAAGATGAGATGTATGATTGCAAGAATGCAACTGAAAAATGCCAACTGCCTCATTCTTGACACTCCTACCAACCACCTCGACCTGGAAAGCATTCAGGCATTCAACAACAACCTGGTCAACTTCAAGGGAAATATTCTTTTCGCCAGTCATGACCACGAGTTTATTCAGACGGTGGCAGACCGAATCATCGAACTGACACCTCATGGCACAATAGACAAGCTGATGGAATACGACCAGTATATCTATGACGAAAGCATCAAAGAACAAAAAGCAAAACTCTACGGACTGGAGGATTAAAAAAATCACTGACAAGCAGCAAAAATGTGCTTCATGGCACAACTTTTGCTGCTTCTTACGTGAAAACTTTTATAAAACCAAAAAGGAACATACAATCATGAACGAAGAGAATATCAAAAACGACGAAACAAAGCTGAATCCTGAAGACAACCTGAACGTCGAAACAGAAGTAAACAATCAGGAGGACAACGAAAACGTTGACGGACAGGAGGAAGCAAAGAACGACGGACAGCACGAGGAATCAGAACTGCCGAAAGAGGAAATGGATCCTCTGGAAGCTGCCAACAGACAAATCGAGGAGTTGAAGGACAAATATCTGCGTTCAGTAGCTGAGTTTGACAACTACAGAAAAAGAACACTGAAGGAGAAAACAGAACTGATATTAAACGGAGGAGAAAAAGCCATCACTGCCATTCTGCCTATCATTGACGACCTGGAAAGAGCTATTGCCAACGGAGAAAAAACCAATGACATTCAAGCCATCAAGGAAGGGGTTGTACTGATTCACAACAAATTCCTGAAGACCATGGAAGGGCTCGGAGTCAAGCAGATTGACACTACGGATGCCGACTTCAACACCGATGTACACGAGGCTATTGCCATGGTGCCCGGAATGGGAGATGACAAGAAAGGCAAGGTGCTCGACTGTGTACAGACTGGCTACATGATGAACGACAAAGTCATCAGACACGCCAAAGTAGCGGTTGGACAATAAAGAATACAGAATGAACGAAACACAACTATGGCAAAAAGAGACTATTATGAAGTGCTCGGAGTGAACAAAAACGCTTCTGAGGACGAAATCAAAAAGGCATATAGAAAAATCGCCATCAAATATCACCCCGACAGAAACCCTGGCAACAAAGAGGCTGAGGAAAAGTTCAAGGAGGCGGCAGAGGCTTATGATGTTCTGCACGACCCACAGAAACGTCAGCAATACGACCAGTTTGGATTCAACGGACCTCAAGGGGCTGGTGGTTTCGGCGGATTTGGCGGAGGAGGCATGAATATGGATGATATCTTCTCCATGTTCGGCGATATCTTCGGAGGACATGCCGGATTCAATCCTTTTGGAGGGGGAGGTGGCAGAGGTTCTGCAAGACCACAGAAGTTTCGTGGCAGTGACCTCCGCCTGCGTGTCAAATTGTCACTCCAGGAGGTGGAAAGCGGTGTCACCAAGAAATTCAAGGTGAAGAAAGATGTCACCTGTTCACACTGTCATGGTTCCGGTGCACAGGATGGAAGCGGGTCTGAAACATGTCCCACCTGTCACGGCAATGGTTTTATCACACACACTACTCAGAGCATCTTCGGCATGATGCAGACACAGGGCGTTTGTCCTACCTGTAATGGCGAAGGAAAAATCATCAAAAACAAATGTGTGCACTGTGGTGGTTCCGGCATCGAAAAGGGCGAAGAAGTCATTGAAATCAATATACCTGCAGGTGTAGCTGAAGGTATGGTGGTCAACGTTCCTGGTAAAGGAAACGCAGGTCCTCACAATGGCATCAACGGCGACATTCAGGTGTTCATCGAAGAAGAAGAAAACGATACCTTTGTGCGCGATGGAAACAACTTGATTTATAATCTGCTGCTCGACTTCCCGACAGCCGCTCTGGGAGGAGAAGTAGAAATACCTACCATCACCGGAACCAAGCTCAAAGTGAAGATTGAAAATGGCACTCAGCCAGGAAAAACCCTCCGACTCAGAGGAAAGGGATTGCCCGCTGTGAACAGCTACGGCCATGGTGACCTGATAGTCAATATCAGCGTATATGTTCCAAAAGAACTGAGCAGAGACGAAAAGAAAGCCCTGCAGCAATTCAAGGAGAGTGACAACTTCAAGGGGGATGCTGCAACCAAGCGTTCCATCTTCCAACGTTTCAAGAACTATTTCAGTTGATAGATTCAGCCAGCGGGAAGACACACCTTATTATATATGTAGCATCTCTGCACGATGCAGCACATAGCATAAGGAATGGGATTCCCTCTGGCTGATATGTTTTTTAAGTACGTTTCACATGGATTACCAAGAGACAACCAATTATCTTTTCTCACAACTCCCCATGTTTGAGAAACAGGGAACCACCGGTTTCAATGAAGGACTTGCCAACAGTTTGGCTTTGGACAAATATCTGGGGCATCCCCATCAGAAGTATATTTCCATCCACATTGCAGGTACCAACGGAAAAGGCTCTGTTGCACATTCTATCGCTGCCGTACTGCAGGCATGCGGCTATCGGGTGGGACTATATACATCTCCACATCTCGTGGATTTCCGTGAGAGAATCAAGATAAACGGTCGTCCTGTAAGTGAAAACTATGTCATCGAATTCGTAAAAGAACACCGACAGTTCTTTGAACCATTGCACCCCTCGTTCTTTGAAATCACTACGGCAATGGCGTTCAAGTACTTTGCGGACATGAACATCGACATAGCTGTCGTTGAAGTGGGATTGGGAGGAAGGCTCGACTGCACCAATATCATCACTCCTACACTCTCCATCATCACCAACATCAGCATGGACCACACCTATTTCTTAGGAAATACACTGGCAAAGATAGCGCGTGAGAAAGCTGGTATCATCAAGCCTGGAGTTCCTGTAGTAATCGGTGAGACCACACCGGAGACACGGCCCGTCTTTGAAGAGATAGCCAAGGAAAACAATGCTCCTGTCATCTGGGCAGAAGAAAATCCTGGAGTCCTCGGATATTCTTTCATGGATGACGGACTCGTATGTTACGAGACCGTATGCATGGGAAAAGTCGTCAGTCCCCTTGGCGGTTACTACCAAGTTCACAATTTCAATACGGTACTCAAAGCCCTCCGTGTTCTTGTCTCACAGGGATATATCAGCGACTGCATGGAAGACCAGCACCTGCAGAACTGCGCTGTAGAACAGAAGATGGCACTCCGAAACATTTTCGAACTGACTGGATTGCAAGGCAGATGGCAGAAAGTAAAAGATGTACCTAAAGTCATCTGCGACACGGGACACAATGTGGGAGCATGGGAATATCTGGGAAAACAACTGGAACAGGTAGACTGTAAAAACAAACGAATAGTGTTTGGAATGGTTGGAGACAAGGACGTAGACGGCATCGTCGCACTGCTGCCACAAGATGCGCAATACTATTTTACCCAACCGGATAATCATCGGGCATTCCCGTATCTCGAACTTTTTGAAAAAGCCAAGGAGAGAGGATTAGACGGAAGAGCGTTCCCAACAGTTGAAGAAGCCTACCATACTGCACTGAAAGAATCATCTCATGACGACTTTATTTTCGTGGGAGGCAGCAGTTATGTAGTGGCAGATTTCCTAAAATCAGCAAATTAGTTGTTTTTAACACAACTGTGAACATTTTTTTTCGTATTTCATTTGTTAAATTCGTTTTTTTTAGGTTACTTTGCATGGCATACAATAACTAAAATAATCGAATATGACAAGCACAACCGAAAATGCGAATCTCTGTGGGCTGAACAGAAAAGATTTTCAGACCACTATCAACGGTAAAAAAACCGATTTATACATACTGAGAAACAGAAAAGGGTATGAAGTAGCCATCACTAATTATGGCGGTGCCATTGTCGCCATCATGGTGCCTGACAAAGACGGAAATGTGGCAAATGTCATTCAAGGACACGACAACATTCAGGATGTCATCAACAGTCCAGAACCTTTCCTGTCCACCATCATCGGACGTTATGGAAACCGCATCAAGCATGGTACCTTCACGCTGAACAAGAAAGAATACCAGCTGGCTATCAACAACGGACCCAATGCCTTGCACGGTGGACCTACAGGATTCCATGCCAGAGTATGGGACGCGCGACAGATGGGACCAAGATCACTTGCTCTGCATTACGTATCTGCTTATGGTGAAGAGGGTTTCACTGGTGAATGTCAAGTAACAGTTGAATTTACATTCACAGACAATAACGAATTGATTCTTGAATATCTCGCAACGACCAACAAGAAAACCATCATCAACCTGACCCACCATGGTTTCTTCAGTCTCGCTGGTATTGCCAACCCCACTCCTTCCATTGAGAATCTGATTTGCGAAATCAATGCCAAATATTACGTACCAATTGATGAAACGTCTATTCCGACAGGTGAAATCAGAACGGTCAAAGGAACTCCATTTGACTTCCTTACCCCCAAAGAAGTGGGAAGAGACATTGATGCAGACGACGAGCAGATCAAAAACGGTGCAGGTTATGACCACTGCTTTGTACTGGACAAGAAAGAAGAAGGCGAGCTGAGCTTCGCTGCAAAAATAACAGAACCCAACAGCGGTCGTACTATGGAAGTATATACTACCGAACCAGGTGTACAGGTATATACTGACAACTGGGCAGACGGATATGCAGGACAACATGGAGCTACATTCCCACGCCGTTCAGCTATCTGCTTCGAGTGCCAGCACTTCCCGGATACTCCTAACCACCCCTACTTCCCTTCTGTAGTTTTGGGTCCAGGACAGCAGTATAAACAGAAAACCATCTATAAGTTTGGCGTAGAATAAACACAACGTTGTATGTTGGTGTAGAAGAACTATTATAACCTGTTCTTTTGCACCAACATACATTCATTACACTCAAGTAGTCGTAAAACTACAATTCAAGCAGTAATAAAACTGCTGTTCAAGTAGTGATATAACTTCGACAGGTGTCTCTAATACCAATAAAATTTGAGTAATTGACAGTACACACAACAATGAATAACATCATTCTATTATCACTATTCATTTAGGATAATTCATTTAATAAATAATAACTACACATTTTAAAGACATGGGTCAAAAAACAACGCCGAACTATACGTTCGCACTTACAATCGTGATTATCGTCTGCTTCCTGATTGGATTTGTCACGACGATGAACAACTCTATGATTGAGTTCTGTAAAAATGCCTTTAACCTTACCGACACTCAAGGTCAGTTGGTGAACACCGCTTTCTACGGAGCTTATGCCATGTCAATCCCCTTCGGCTTCATGATGAACAAGATTGGCTATAAAGCCACACTTGTTCTCGGACTTGCCGTCGTTGGTATTGGCTTCGTTATCAACTTCCTCTGCATCAACGGAAACCTCGATGGTGACGTTTCTACCATCTATTGGATGTTCCTCTGCTGCATGTTTATTGTGGCGCTGGGTGTTGTGATGTTGCAGCTGGTTGCAAATCCTTACGTCATGGTTCTCGGTTCCCCTGAAAAGGGAGCTTTCCGCATGACTCTCTCTCAGGCTTTGAACTCTGTAGCAACTACTGTTGCTCCTATCTTCATCCTCAATGTCATCCTCAGTGGCAAATCACCTGAAGAAGCCACACCCGCTGACATCCCCTACCCCTACTTGGGACTGGGTCTGTTCACCATCTTGCTGGGAGCCATCCTTTTCTTCCTGAAGTTGCCCAACATCAATGAAGAAGAGCAGGCTGCAGAAGCCTCCGGCGTCCAGAAGACTTACAAGAGCAGTGTATTCAAATACCCACACGTATGGCTGGGAGCACTCGGTATCTTCATGTATATGGGTGTCGAAATCGGTATCCCTTCCATGCTTCCCGCTTATTTCAAGGCAGACCCCTCACTCGGAACTGCAACTGACTTCCTGTGGCTCTATTGGGGAGGAATGATGGTTGGACGTTTCGCTGGTGCTGTTATCCTCAGCAAATTCCAGCCTCGCGTACTCCTGACATCATGCCTCGTTCTCGGCGCTTGCTGTGTCGGCATCAGCTTCCTCCTTTCTGGTATGGCCGCTGTTTATGCTATGCTCGCCGCAGGTTTGTTCCACTCTGTTATGTGGCCACTTATCTTCAACCTGGGTCTTCAGGATCTCGGACCACACACCAAGGCTGCTTCTGGCATCATCAACCTCGGTGTTGTAGGTGGTGCCACACTGCCACTGCTGATGGGTACTGTCGTTGACAATCCTGCCCTGGGTGTAGGTGTTGCTATTGCCATGATGTTCGTTTACTATGCTTACATCATCTGGTTCTGCAACTGGGGAAGCAAGATAGGACTCAGCAAATAACTCAACGGTCTTTACTTTCAAAATAATATCAAAAAAGACACAAGTTGAACGCTAAAGAAACTAAATAACTAAATTATTATAACACTATTAATCTCAAAAAATTATGGATATAGAATTTGTAAGAAGCCGCTTTATTAAGCACTTTGACGGAAAAACAGGTAGCATATATGCGTCTCCCGGACGTATCAATCTGATTGGTGAGCACACCGACTACAATGGTGGATTCGTATTTCCAGGAGCAGTAGACAAAGGTATGATGTGCGAAATCCGTCCTAACGGAACAGATACCGTGATGGCATACTCCATCGACCTGAAAGACCGCGTTGAGTTTAAAGTAAACGATCCTGAAGGTCCTCGAGCCAGCTGGGCACGCTATATTTATGGCGTTGTGCAGGAAATGAAGAAGCTGGGTGTTGATGTCAAAGGTTTCAACACTGCTTTTGCCGGTGATGTGCCTCTCGGTGCAGGTATGTCTTCATCTGCCGCCTTGGAGAGTTGCTATGCATACGCACTGAACGACCTGTTTGGTGACAACAAGGTGTCAAAATGGGATATGGTATTGGCTGGTCAGGCTACAGAGCACAACTATTGCGGTGTGAACTGTGGTATCATGGACCAGTTTGCAAGCGTATTCGGCAAAGAGGGATGCCTGATGCGTCTCGACTGCCGTAGCCGCGAATTCGAGTACTTCCCCTTCAAGCCTGTAGGTTACAAGTTGGTTCTGCTCGACTCTGTCGTTAAGCACGAGTTAGCTGGTTCGCCCTACAACGACCGTCGCAACAGCTGCGAAAATGTTGTCAAGCACATTGCAGCCAAACATCCAGAAGCTAAGTTCGAGACACTCCGCGACTGCACATGGGAGCAGCTGGAAGAAGTTAAACCCGAAATCAGCGAAGAGGATTATCGTCGTGCCAAGTTCGTACTCGGTGAGAAAGACCGCGTGTTGGCTGTTTGCGATGCACTCAATGCAGGAGACTACGAGACCGTTGGCCAGAAGATGTATGAAACACACTACGGCCTGTCTAAGGAATATGAAGTTAGTTGTGAAGAACTTGACTTCCTCAATGACATTGCCAAGGAGAACGGCGTAACAGGTAGCCGCATCATGGGTGGCGGATTCGGTGGTTGCACCATCAATCTGGTAAAAGAGGAAACCTACGATTCGTTCATTGCTGACGCTAAGGCTAAGTTCTCTGCCAAGTATGGTCACGCACCAAAGGTATATGATGTAATCATTGGTGATGGCTCTCGCAAAATCTGCTAATTGACCATTATCCATCATGATCATCACGAGGATGTGACCGTAAGGACACATCCTCGTTTCTTTTTCTTTTGATGGCATAAAACAGTTACATCAACACTCCGAGACAATCTTTTTTTTACATTTCAGATGTTGTATAACAGCTATTTTGGGGTTAAGGAAATCGCTTATAGTGTCATCTTAACACTTTAATAATAAAAAAATTAAATTTTTGCTTGGAATTACAGAATAAATGATTACCTTTACACCCAAATAAAAATCTCAATCAATAAATAAATACTCTGATCAATGAAAAACCTAACGACAATCTTTGCAGGTATGGGACTTACTGTAGCGATAATAGCAGCATGTTCCTCTGGTGCTCCTACCGCACCTACGACTGTTTCTGGTCTAAATGCAACTGCATTTGACTCCATTATCAATGGCAAGAAGACAGCCTTATACACTTTGAAAAACAACAACGGCATGGAAGTTTGCATTACCAACTTTGGCGGTCGTGTTGTCTCGCTCGTCGTTCCAGACAAGAACGGCAAACCTACAGACGTAGTACTTGGATATGACAATATCGCCCAGTATGCCGATGCTGTCAATTCCCCCAGCGATTACGGTTCATCTGTCGGACGTTATGCCAACCGTATCAACCAAGGAAAAATTACCGTTGAGGGACAGGAATATCAGCTTCCACAGAACAACTTTGGCCACTGCCTGCATGGAGGTCCTACGGGATGGATGTATCAGGTATACGATGCAGAGCAGCCCAATGATACAACACTCATTCTCACCATCGAGTCTCCAGACGGCGACAACGGATTCCCCGGAACAGTTCATGCAAGCACCACTTATACCGTGTTGAGCAACAACACCCTGGACATTCGATTCGAAGCAACAACAGACAAGGAAACCGTGGTGAATATGACCAACCACAACTATTACAACCTCAACGGTGATCTGTCGAAGGAAGGCATGAATATGGTACTTTATGTCAATGCCGACAATTACACTCCCGCTGACGAGACTTATATGACCACCGGTGAGATTCTTCCCGTTGAAGGAACGCCCATGGATTTCCGCAAGGCTCATGCCATCGAAGAAACCATCAATGACACTACTTTCCAACAAATCAAGAATGCAAGTGGCTATGACCACAACTGGTGTTTGAATACCTATAAGGATGGCAAGGGGGATGACACCCAAGTATGTGCAAGCCTCTACTCTCCCATTACAGGCATCTTCCTGGAAATGTTCACCAACGAACCTGGCGTACAGGTTTATACCGGCAACTTCCAAGGCACTGGCATCACCTGTAAAAATGGCATTCAATATCCCAAGCACGTTTCTGTATGTCTTGAAAGCCAGAAATATCCTGATTCTCCCAACAAGAAGGACTGGCCCTCTCCTTATCTCAAACCAGGAGAGAAGTATTACAGTCACGCTGCTTACAAATTCTCCATCAAATAAATCAGTGTGAATATCCTATCTACTATTAATTAACTAACTAAAAAAAAGAACAACTATTATGGAATTATTAGACTGGCTTGTCATTGGAGTGTTCTGTTTGGCACTTATTGGCATCGTAGTTTGGGTTATCAGTCAGAAGAACAACGACTCTGCTGACTACTTCTTGGGAGGACGTGATGCAACATGGATTGCTATCGGTGCCTCTATCTTCGCATCCAACATTGGAAGTGAACACCTGATCGGTCTTGCTGGTGCAGGTGCATCCAGCGGTATGGCAATGGCTCACTGGGAGATTCAGGGATGGATGATTCTGATTCTCGCCTGGGTATTCGTTCCCTTCTATACTCGCTCCATGGTTTATACCATGCCAGAGTTCTTGGAGCGTCGTTACAACAAGCAGAGCCGCACCATTCTCTCCATCATTTCACTGATCAGTTATGTGCTCACCAAGGTTGCCGTTACCGTTTATGCTGGTGGACTGGTATTCCAGCAGGTATTCGGCATCAAGGAACTCTGGGGCATTGACTTCTTCTGGATTGCTGCCATCGGTCTGGTCATCATCACTGCCATATACACCATTTTCGGCGGTATGAAGTCCGTACTTTACACCTCCGTTCTCCAGACTCCTATCCTTCTGTTGGGTTCTCTGATTATTCTTGTTCTCGGTTTCCGTGAACTGGGTGGCTGGGATGAGATGATGCGTACCTGCAGCGCCGTGACTGTCAACGATTACGGCAACACCATGACGGAGCTCATACGTAACAACAACGACCCCAACTTCCCATGGCTGGGAGCCTTGGTGGGTTCTGCCATCATCGGTTTCTGGTACTGGTGTACAGACCAGTTCATCGTACAGCGTGTATTGTCAGGAAAGGATGAAAAGGAAGCACGCCGCGGTACCATCTTCGGTGCTTATCTGAAGCTCTTGCCTGTGTTCCTGTTCTTGATTCCTGGTATGATTGCTTTTGCTCTCCACCAGAAATATCTGGGAGCAGGCGGTGAAGGATTCCTGCCTCTCCTTGCCAATGGTAATCCCAATGCCGATGCAGCCTTCCCAACTCTCGTTGCCAAGATTCTTCCTGCCGGTGTCAAGGGTCTCGTTGTCTGCGGTATTCTGGCAGCTTTGATGAGTTCGCTGGCTTCACTGTTCAACTCTTCTGCCATGCTGTTCACCATTGACTTCTACAAGCGTTTCAAGCCTGAGACTCCCGAGAAGCAGCTGGTCGTTATCGGTCAGATGGCAACGGTTGTCATTGTTATCCTCGGTATTCTCTGGATTCCTATCATGAGGAGCGTGGGAGACGTGCTCTATACTTACCTGCAGGACGTTCAGTCTGTACTGGCACCTGGTATTGCATCAGCCTTCCTCTTGGGTGTATGCTGGAAGCGCACCTCAGCCAAGGGCGGTATGTGGGGTCTTATCAGCGGTATGATTATCGGTCTCACCCGACTTGGAGCCAAGGTTTACTACAGTAATGCCACAGATGTAGCAGACGGATGGTTCAAATATCTGTTCTATGACCTGAACTGGCTATTCTTCTGCGGTTGGATGTTCCTGTTCTGTATCATCGTAGTGATTGTTGTCAGCCTTTGCACAGAGGCACCCGATCCCAAGAAGATTCAAGGTCTTGTCTTTGGAACTTCTACGGCAGAACAGCGGGCGGCTACCCGTGCAAGCTGGAATAAGTGGGATGTCATCAACTCAGCCATCATCCTTGGTCTGACTATTGCATTCTATATCTACTTCTGGTAAAACATGACATCATACTATCAGGAATATTCCAAATATTTTGTAGCCGTTGACTGTATCATATTCGGCTTCGACGAAGGCGAGTTACGGATACTCATCGGCAAAAGAAAACTTAATCCCGGTCGCGGACAATGGTCGCTTTACGGCGGCTTTGTCCGCGAAGAGGAGAGCATCGACGATGCCGCCAATCGCGTTCTCTTTGAACTGACAGGACTCCGCAACATCTACATGCGTCAGTTAGGAGCCTTCGGCAATATCAACCGTGACCCAGGCGAGCGTGTCATCTCCGTGGCATATTATGCCCTTATCAATGTGAACGATTACTCACATACCTTGCTTGAGGAGCATAGTGTGGAATGGGTCAGCATCAAGGACATCCCCACGATGTATTCAGACCACAACAAGATGATAGCACGGGCACGGTCCATGATGCAGAAGACCATATCCTCGGAGCCCATCAGTTTCAATCTTCTTCCAGAACTATTCACCCTCACCCAACTTCAGCGCTTGTACGAGGCAGTCTGTGGAGAAGAAGTTGACAAGCGAAATTTCAGAAAACGTGTCAAGGAGATGGCTTTCATTGAGAAAACCGATTTCATAGATAAGACGGGTTCTAAGCGAGGTGCCTATTTATATCGGTTCAATCAGAAGGCATTCCAAAAAAATTCGATTTTCAAATTATAACTATTCATACACCTTATAATATTATGTTAGAAGAACTGAAAGAAAAAGTGTTCCGTGCCAATTTAGATTTGGTAAAACACAATCTCGTGATATTCACATGGGGCAATGTGTCTGGTATCGACCGTGAAAAAGGTCTGGTAGTCATCAAACCCTCTGGTGTCAGCTACGACAACATGAAGGCATCAGACATGGTTGTCGTTGACCTTGCAACAGGCAAAGTAGTAGAGGGTGACCTGAACCCCTCCTCCGACACTCCTACCCATCTGGTTCTTTATCGTACTTTCCCTGCCATTGGAGGTGTCGTTCACACCCACTCCACCTATGCTACAGCTTGGGCCCAGGCTGGCAAAGACATTCCCAATATCGGCACAACCCATGCAGACTATTTCCACGATTCTATCCCCTGTACTGACGATATGACAGAAGCTGAAGTCAAGGGCGATTACGAGTTGGAAACAGGCAACGTGATTGTCAAGCGTATTATGGAAGGCAACATCAATCCTGTACATACACCAGGTATATTGGTGAAAAACCATGGTCCTTTCTCCTGGGGTAAAGATGCCGACAATGCTGTTTACAACGCCGTCGTGATGGAACAGGTTGCAAAGATGGCATTCGTATCATTCAGTGTCAATCCAGACACCACCATGAATCCTCTGCTGGTAGAAAAACACTTCAGCCGCAAACATGGTCCCAACGCATACTACGGACAGAAGAAGAAGCAGTAACAAACCGTTTCATTTCATTACATCCTCATTACAAATCAGAAAGAGCGCACAAAAACGCTCATTCACAATCATAAATAACTAAAAAATAATCATCTAAAAAAAATAAAACTATGGTTAAAGCATTTGACAATTTAGAAGTATGGTTCGTCACAGGTGCTCAGCTTCTTTACGGAGGCGATGCAGTAGTAGCAGTTGACAGTCACTCCAAGGAGATGGTAGCAGGACTCAATGAGTCTGGTCGCCTTCCCATCAAGGTAGTATATAAAGGCACGGCAAACTCATCAGCAGAGGTAGAAGCCATCATGAAGGCTTCAAACAACGACGAGAAGTGTGTCGGCATCATCACATGGATGCATACCTTCTCTCCAGCCAAGATGTGGATTAAGGGTCTGCAGGCACTGAAGAAGCCTCTGCTCCACTTCCACACACAGTACAACGCAGAACTGCCTTGGGACACCATCGACATGGACTTCATGAACCTGAACCAGTCTGCCCACGGAGACATCGAGTTTGGTCATATCTGCAGCCGTATGCGTGTTCCCCGCAAGGTTGTCGTTGGTCACTGGAAGAGCCCCGAGGCTCAGGAGAGCATCGCAGT
>CAMAHD010000026.1 GCA_945834405.1 uncultured Prevotella sp.
AGCACAACCTTGCCAAGGTTGGGGTCGCGGGTCCGAGTCCCGTTTTCCGCTCTTCCCTTTTTTATTTTTTCCAGGAAAACAACACATTTTCAAATGAATTTATATCTTAGGTATTTCGATAAGGAGACATTAGTTCATAATGTCGATGACGCAATAGATTTTTTGGCAAGTATTGATGAAATAGACATGAATCCAATGCTTGAAGCCGATGTGAGAGAGTATGCAGCAAGTGATGTATACTATCCTAAGAGGTATAAGGTGCGTCCACGTGTTTATTTCATCATCATCAAGACGGAAGCTGCTACCATGGTCGACTTCAAGGAAAAGAGAGCGGTTCATACTCCTGACATGAATGCGGCTGAGCGTTTCGTTCCACCTGTCATTGCCAAACTCAATGAGCAGAATTATGGCTGGTATGAGGGAGTAATTGACTTCAAAAGGGTGCTCTTGGTGCCTGGTACAGGCAAGTTCCAGTATCGTGATGCCCATTTTGTAGCGCGTTGCAAGGCAGAATCCGGTATTGATTGTTACAATCGTATCGTTGAACATCTGCGGGAGCGTGTGGATAGCCGCAGTCAATTCCCGTCTGTCAAGGGAAAGAACTTCAGTTTCACTTTCCTCGGTTATTGCAAATAATTTGAAGTCGAGATTAAGAAGGATTAAGAAGATAAAAGAAGAAAAATTCTGGGAGCATGAACAAGGTGATGCTGATAGGTAATGTAGGGCGTGAACCTGAAGTAAGGTATGTTGACCAAGGAGTGGCATGTGCACGTTTTTCGCTTGCCACTACTGAGCGTGGCTATACCTTGCCTAACGGAACACAGGTGCCTGACCGCACCGATTGGCATACCGTTGTGATGTGGCGCAGGCTTGCCGAGATTGTCGAAAAGTATGTGCACAAAGGTGATAAACTCTATGTGGAGGGGCGTGTACGCTACTCTACGTATGACGATAAGCAGGGAATCAGGCATCAGGTGACTGAAATATGGGGTGAAAACATGGAAATGCTCTCGCCTAAGGTCGTCGCGCCAGCTGAGGGCAATGCGCAACAGTAAGTCTAACCCCTGCTCCATCCGGCATGCTCCGGGGATTTTGTATTTTGAATAGTATGTCGGACATATCATTTATCATGAATTTTGAACAGCTGATGGGGCAGGTTCAGCTCTTGCAGCCATCGTGGGGTGTCATTGTTACCGGTGTGCTGGCTTGCCTGTTGCTGCTTCTTTCCGGATTTGCATCCGGTTCAGAAATAGCTTTCTTCTCCCTCAGTCCCAATGATTTGAATGAGTTAGAAGAAGCCAAAGACAATCGGGACGGAGACATCATGAAATTAAGACAGGAGTCGGAGCGTACTTTGGCTACCATCTTGATTACAAATAATCTGGTAAATGTGACAATCATCATGCTTTGCAACTATTTTCTGGGGCATGTGATAGACTTTGGAAATGCCTATTGGTTGCAGTTCCTTTTCACTACCGTCTTGTTGACTTTCCTCTTGCTTCTCTTTGGAGAGATTATGCCGAAGATATACAGCGGTCAGAATGCCTTGGCTTTCTGCAGACGCACAGTGGCTGGTGTTCTCTTCTGCAGAAAAGCGTTTTATCCTCTGGCAACCGTCTTGATGAAATCGGGCTTGGTGGCAGAAAGGGTCATGCGTAAGGAAAACCATGTGCTCAGTGTGGACGATCTGGAACAAGCCCTCGAATTGACAGATAATGAAGAGATTAAGGATGAGAAGCGCATGCTGGAGGGTATCGTCCGTTTTGGTGACGAGACTGCCAAGGAAATTATGACCAGCCGTCAGGATGTGGTCTGTCTGAATATGAAATCCAATTTCTCCGAAGTGATGCAGTGTGTTGTGGAGAACAACTATTCGCGTATTCCCGTTTACCAGGAGAATATCGACAATATCCGTGGCGTATTGTATATCAAGGATCTTTTACCCCATCTTTCCAAACCTTCCGGTTTTCGATGGCAAACCTTGGTTCGTCCTCCCTATTTTGTTCCTGAAACTAAGAAGATAGACGACCTGCTCCATGATTTCCAAGAGAATAAGGTACATATCGCCATCGTGGTAGATGAGTTCGGCGGTACAAGTGGTATTGTCACGATGGAGGATATTCTGGAGGAAATAGTGGGAGAAATCAATGACGAGTATGATGAAGATGAACACAATTATGTATGCATCAATGATCATACCTTTATCTTTGAGGGGAAAACCCTGCTCAGCGATTTCTATAAGGTGATGAAGATAGAGGACCGTCCTTTTGAGGATATCGAAGGGGATGCTGATACCTTGGCTGGTCTTTTGCTAGAAATCAAGGGCGAATTTCCCTCCCTCCACGAGAAAATGGAGTATGCCAACTATCGCTTTGAAGTCATGAAGATGGAGAACCACCGTATTTCTCGGGTCAAAGTAACTGTATTAGAAGCTTGATTCCTTCTAATCCTTTGTTCCTGTAAGGGAAGAGTGGATTCTGTTCTTATCAACCTGTATGGTTGGTTATTTTCATGCCTGTTATGTTTATTCAGCAGAAAATACTCACAAGTAGTGGGGCAGTTGTAAAGGTGTGTTCTATAAATTTCTACCGTCAAAAAGAGTCATATGAAGGGATGGACGTTTTGTCATTATAGGACCTACCTAAAAAAGTTGAATCAGTGCAAAACAAAAAGAAGACCGTTGTTGCCAACAGCCTTCTTTTTTTCTCTCAACTCGTAAGAATTACTCTGCAACAGCAGCGCTATCAACAGCAGCGCTATCAACAGCAGCGCTATCAACCTCAGCGCTATCAACAGCAACTACAGAGTCAGTGTCAACGGGAGCCTGACTTGTTTTGTTACCACAAGATGCGAAAGATACTGCTACGAATGCTACGAGTACGAATACTAAATTTTTCATTTTTTTCTCTGCTTTTAAATCTGTAAAACAATCATTTGTTATTAAAACGATGCAAAGGTATACATTTTTTCGATAGGTTGTTCCTTTTTTTACGACTTTTTTTATGCCTTTTTTGTAACTTTTTTATAAGTGTCTGAAATACAGTCGTTTGTCAAATGTTAAAATATTTGCTGTTTTTGCTCCTCTTGACCTATTTCAACTTTTTTCGATGTTTCAACCTAAAAGTGATGGTCACATCAACAAATTTTCTTACCTTTGCATCCGTCTTCAGAAGACAGTATTTTTGAATAATGACTTTACACCTATATATATAATAAGGTATGATTGATACTTCAGTCTTTCAGGGAAAGAAATATGCTTACTATACCTTGGGCTGCAAACTCAATTTCTCTGAAACCTCTACCTTTGCCTCCATGCTCGACGAGATGGGACTGCGAGAGGTGCAGGAGGGAGAAACAGCAGACCTGTGCCTAATCAATACCTGCTCCGTCACGGAAGTAGCTGACCATAAGTGTCGGCAAGCCATCCGTCGTTATGCCAGGAACAATCCTGGAGCCTTTGTCGTCGTCACAGGATGTTATGCACAGCTGGAACCCGAAACTGTCAGCAAGCTCAAAGGAGTTGACTTGGTTCTGGGAGCCAATGAAAAAGCCAACCTCATACAGTTTCTGTCTGAGCAGTGGCAACAGGTCATGGCGACAGATGGAAAGAAGAAAGCAGAGGCACTCCATCAGCACTTCTCTGTCAAGACGAAAGACATCAAGACTTTCGCTCCCAGCTGTTCGAGGGGCAATAGAACTCGTTTCTTCCTGAAAGTGCAAGACGGCTGCGATTATTTCTGCACGTACTGTACTATTCCTTTTGCACGAGGTTTCAGCCGCAATCCTACCATCCAGTCTTTGGTTGAACAGGCACGGCAGGCTGTGGCTGACGGGGGAAAGGAGATTGTACTGACAGGTGTCAATATCGGGGACTTCGGAAAGACCACAGGCGAAAAATTCCTTGATTTAGTCAAGTCACTGGATGCTGTGGAAGGAATAGAGCGTTACCGTATCAGCAGTCTTGAGCCCGACTTGCTGACAGACGAATTGATCGTCTTCTGTTCGCAAAGCCGAAAGTTCATGCCTCATTTCCATATTCCGCTTCAGAGTGGCAGTGATGAAGTGTTGAGGCTGATGCACCGTCATTATGACACAGCCCTGTTTGCAGATAAAATACATCGTGTCAAGGAGCTGATGCCCGATGCCTTTATCGGTGTAGATGTCATGGTTGGCTGTAGAGGAGAGACACCGGAGTGTTTTGAGCAGACTTATCGTTTCTTGCAGTCGCTTGATGTAACCCAGCTGCACGTTTTTCCGTATTCCGAACGTCCGGGAACGGCTGCCTTGAAGATTCCTTATGTCGTAAATGAGGCAGATAAGCGGGAACGCTGTCACCGACTGTTGCAACTGTCGGATGAAAAGACGCAGCGTTTTTACGCTTCCTTTGAAGGGAAAGAAGCCGTTGTGTTGTTCGAGAAGAATCTGCATGGAAGAACGATGCATGGCTTTACAGACAATTATATCCGGGTGGAGTTGTCTCCATCTCAGGCAAAAGAAGAATACAACAATCGGTTGGTAAAGGTTGTCTTAGGACCGCTCAATGCCAAGAAGACAGCTTTGAAGGTACAATTGATACAAGAACATTAGAAAACAATCAGACATGGAACAACTTGCTATTGTCATTTTGAACTGGAATGGAGCGTCAATGCTCGCAAAGTATCTGCCCTCTGTGTTGAAATATGCAGAAGGTGTCGCTACTGTATATGTGGCAGACAATGCCTCTGATGATGAATCATTACAACTTCTTGCGGAGAAATTCCCTTCCTGCAAAACCATTGTCCTTGAAAAAAACTGGGGATTTGCACAAGGATATAATGAGGCGCTCAAGAAGGTGACAGCGCGCTATTATCTGTTGCTGAATTCGGATATTGAAGTTACGGAAGGATGGCTGCAACCCTTGCTCGATTTTATGGAAGCTCACCCTGAGGTAGCTGCTTGTCAGCCCAAAATTCGTTCGATAGCTCATCGGGATTCGTTCGAATATGCAGGGGCTTGTGGTGGCTACATTGACCGGCTGGGTTATCCTTATTGCAAGGGGCGTATCTTTGAGAACGTAGAGAAGGACTCCGGACAGTATGATCAGGAAGCTGAGATACTGTGGGCATCAGGAGCTGCCTTGCTGATACGAGGAACGGACTATTGGAGAGTAGGGGGACTGGATGGTCGTTTCTTCGCCCATAACGAAGAAATAGATCTTTGCTGGCGACTGCGTATCATGGGCAGGAAAATATACTGTGTTCCTGCTTCCTGTGTCTATCATGTGGGTGGGGGAACATTGCCCAAAAAGAATCCCATGAAGACTTACCTGAACTTCCGTAACAATCTGACGATGCTATATAAGTGCTTGCCCGAAAAGGAACTGAACCATGTAATGAGGGCTCGCTGGTTCCTTGACTATGTTGCTGCATGGAAGATGTTGCTCGTTGATGGCCATCCCCGTGATTTCTGGGCAGTCTTCAGGGCTCGCCATGCCTTCCGAAAGTGGAAACACCAGTTTGACGAAGACAGAAGACAGATACAACATAACCGCCACAATGAAGAGGAAAGACTGACATCACCTTTCTCTCTCCTGTGGCAGTATCATTTCGGCAGAAAGAGGACTTACGCAGCGCTTAATGCGTAAGTACCTCAATCTTGACAGGTTTGTCGCTCAGAGATTTTGCCCATTCTTCCAGATAGGCAAACCAATCCTTCGCCTGATGATAGCCAAATGATTCGTTGTCAGAGCCGAAGGTGATATGATAGGTGAATCCCTTGTTGATATTGCCGATGACAAAGGGATAATTGTCTTTGTTGGCAGGCAATTCCTTCACTACATGCTGGGTGGGGAGCCAGATACCAAGACCCACCGTCTCGCGTTTGTGTCCGGCAGAGTCTTTCTCTGATACAGGCCAGTCCGTACCCCAGCAACCACGCAGTCCCTCATGGTTGCTGCTTTCCGTAGAGTTCTTCACGTTGATGATTCCTGTAGCAAACTGATAGTCCTTGACCTCCTGGCCGAAGTTGACCTGTACTTCACAGTCGCGGCGACCAGCATATAAGATATATCGGGTATACATGTCTATGCGCTCTTCCTTATTGGGCGTTTTCCAACCTCTGTCAATTACCTCGACAACTGTTCTCAGCGGTCCTTTGGACAGTATCTGCAGGGTGCGGTGTTCCACATCCTTGAGCATCTGCGGTGCATTGCCGTCCCATCCGCGAAGTGCACCCAACCCAAAGGTTTCTCCAACCCAAAGGATATCGTCTCCATAACCCTTCGCTTTTTGGTCGGCATCGGGATAGAACTGTGTATCTTTCAGTTCCAGTCCCTTGTTGTACTTGCCATAGATGTCTACGGTTTGTCTGTGGTCAAAGTAAATACGGTATGCTACCATGTCATTTTCAAAGGCTGGACCATGGTGGTGCAGCATCCAGTAAGGGTTAGTGCCGTTCTCAACGGTCAGGCTGCTGATATATAAGTCTTGCTTGTTGCTGGCTTTGATTTTCTTGTTGGACATCATCATCTCAGCATAAACCTTAGAGGGATAAGCCTTGGGAGAACCTTCGTCGCTCAAGGTGACGGCAAACTGTCGTTTGCCCTTTTTATCAAGGTCAGCCAAGAAGCAGAGTTCATCGTATATGCCATCACCGTTCAGGTCGTCTAATTGGGATGGGATTTCCTGATTGCCCTCCATGACGACCGCAGATTGAACGCGGATGTCGTATGCTGAGAGCTGAATGATGACAGGGGTGGCTATCCTTTCTGTTTTTGTCGGATTGGTAACCTGAACTGTCAGTTGTTTTTGATTGACTCCATACAATGGACTTAAAGCCATGGAGAGTACTGCTGAAAGAAATATGTGCTTCATGATGATTTGTTTGATAGATTTGATAGGCAAAGTTACATAAATTGGCACTTCTGACCACAAATAAACGTTTTTATTAAAATTATTTTGCTTAATGTTTTGTAATATCAATATTTTTTAGTATTTTTGCGACAATAATTAACAAATAAAACCAGGTTGTTGTTGGGAAGAGTTTATTATATATGGATTTTGGCGGCTGTCTTTCTATTGTTTAGCTGCGACTGGCGCCCTTCATTCCGTTTACCCGGAATGGGAGATGTCGTCACGATTGACCGTTACGACCGTATCGAAGGACTGTATCTTACTACGGGCGATTTTTCAGCTTTGCAAAAGATGAATATCGACTATCCTATGGAAACCCGTACATTGATAGAGGATGTCCTGCAGATAGGGCATGTCAATGATTCGGAAATCAACAGTAAGTTTCTGCGCTTTTACCAGGACACCACTCTGCAAGCCATCCTGAAAGAGGTGGGCAGGCAGTATGCCGATATGGATGATATCTCGGATGAACTGAACCAGGCTTTTGTCCGGTTGAAGAAACAGTTACCCGAGATGTCCATTCCTAAGGTATACACGCAGATAGGGGCTTTGGACCAGAGCATCATCATCACCAACAATACCTTGGGCATTTGTCTGGACAAGTATCTGGGAGAAAACTATTCCATATACTTGAGGTATTACCCACGCGAGCAGCGTAGGCAGATGGTGAGAACGATGATTGTTCCAGACTGTCTCCATTTCTATATCCTCAGTCTGTTTCCCTTGCCCAATCATGGTTCGGTGAATCAGCAGGAATGCGATTTCCATATTGCCAAAATCCAGTGGGTAGTGAATCGGCTGTTGCATCGAAGGGCTTTCTCCAATACCTACGAGCATCAGATAGATTCCTGGATGAAAAAGCATCCGGACATTTCAGAAACGGAAATGATTATCCGCTATTCCCTACAGGACTCGTAACGTTATTAAAGTTTCGCAAATGCTTAACAGAAGGAGCTGGAGATAGCTGTTCGTAAATTACAGATGTCTCAGTGCTGCCAGTAGCTCGTTGTTTTCTGTTTTTGTGCCTACGGTGATACGGAGGCAGTTGTGGCAGAGGGAAACACGGGAACGATTGCGTACAATAATGCCTTTCTGCATCAGGTAGTTGTAGATACCCTCAGCATCAGTCATTTCGGCAAGGATGAAATTGGCATCCGTAGGATAAACCTTGTTGCAGATGGGGAGCATGTGGATGGCTTCTGCCAGTCGGCTCCGCTCCAGAAGGATAGTACGCACCCATTTGTCAACTTCAAAGGGATCTTTGATAATCTCCAATGCCTGACGTTGGGTCAGTTCGTTGATGTTGTAGGGATATTTCACCTTGTTGAAGGTGTCGATGATGGCTTTTTGTGCGAAAGCCATGCCCAGACGGAGGGCTGCACAGCCCCATGCCTTGCTCATGGTGTTCAGGACGATGAGGTTAGGATAAGTGTGCAGATCCAGACGGAAAGGTCTGGCTTTGGAGAAGTCGCTGTATGCCTCGTCAACCACTACCAGTCCCTCAAAGCTTTGCAACAACTTGACTATTTCTTCCCTGTTCAGAAGATTGCCTGTAGGGTTATTAGGACTGCACAGCCAGATGACTTTGGTGTGTTCGTCACAAGCTGCTGTCAGTTTGTCTGCCGTGATGTCAAAATGGTTGTCCAGCAGTACACGCCGATATTCAATGTCATTGATTTGTGCACATACTGAATACATCCCGTATGTCGGTTCGATGGCCACGACATTATCTGTTCCCGGCTCGGTAAAACAGCGGTAGACCAAGTCTATAGCCTCGTCGCTTCCGTTGCCCAGAAAGATACATTCCTCCTTGACACCCTTCACCTTGGCAATCTCCTTTTTCAGGCTCTGCTGCAAGGGGTCAGGGTAGCGGTTGAAGGGTTTGTTGTACGGACTTTCGTTGGCATCGAGAAAGACATGTGCTTCCTTTCCCTTATATTCGTCTCTGGCACAGCTGTAAGCTGTCAGTTCCAGAATGTTTTTTCTTGTCAGTTCTTGAATGGATTTCATACGGGGAGTTACTGGTTCATTCTGATAGTCATTGCCTTTTGGTGGGCAGTGAGTGATTCTGCATCTGCCATGACAGCCACAGCTTTACCGATATGTTGTATGCCTTCAGGAGTGATATGCTGGAAAGTTATTTTTTTGCAGAAGCTGTCCAGATTCACACCGCTGTAGGCAGTGGCATAGCCGTGAGTGGGTAGGGTATGGTTGGTGCCACTGGCATAATCTCCGGCACTCTCGCAGGCGTATGGACCTAAAAAGACACTGCCCGCATTGACGATGCGTTCAGCCAGTTGCATGTAGTCTCGTGTCTGGATAATCAGGTGTTCGGGAGCATAGCAGTTGGCAAGGTCAACGGCTTCATCAACAGACTTTACGACAACGAGCTTGCTGTTGTCCAACGCTTTGGCGGCCATTTCCTTGCGTGGCAGTTGCTCCAGTTGAATGCTGATTTCTTTTTCCACCTGTTCCAGAATACTTTCATGGGTTGTAATGAGCAGTACCTGAGAGTCTGTTCCGTGTTCTGCCTGTGAAAGTAGGTCGGCAGCAACAAAGGCAGCATTAGCCGTCTCGTCAGCGATGACACATACCTCCGAGGGACCTGCGGGCATGTCTATAGCCACTTCATGCAGACTCACCTGCTGCTTGGCTGCCATGACGTATTGGTTGCCGGGACCGAAAATCTTGTATACTTTGGGTACTGTTTCTGTTCCGTAAGCCATCGCACCAATGGCTTGTACGCCACCGGCTTTGAAGATACGGTTGACTCCGGCCACACGGGCTGCATAGAGAATGGCTGGATGAACACTGCCATCCTTAGCAGGAGGTGTGCAGAGCACAATCTCCTTGCAGCCAGCAATCTGGGCAGGAGTGGCAAGCATCAGGACGGTACTGAAAAGGGGAGCAGTACCGCCGGGGATGTACAGACCCACCTTCTCGATAGCCACACTTTTCTGCCAACAGCTCACACCGGGCTGTGTTTCAATAGTTTTTCCCACAAAGCGCTGAGCTTCGTGGAAAGTCTTGATGTTATGATGAGCCAGTTGGATTGCCTCTTTCAGTTCCGTGTCAAGTTTCTTTTCTGCCTCTTCCAGCTCGTCGGAAGTGACGGCAAGTGAGTCCAGTTGTACATGGTCAAACATGCCTTCATATTTCTTGACGGCATCATCTCCATGCTTCTCAATGTCGTGAAGCACACTGCTGACAGTCTCGTTCAGCTGTGAAATGTCCAAATGTGGACGTTCTGTCAGTTCCTTCCAGCTTTCTCTGCTGGGATATACATATTTTTTCATGGGCAGAATCAAAGAATCATTTTTTCAATAGGAGTAACGAGGATGCCCTGTGCACCCAATTCTTTCAACTTGCCGATAATCTCCCAGAATCGTTTCTGGTCGAGTACCGTATGTACGGAGCACCAGTCTTCGTCAGCGAGCGGAATGATGGTAGGACTTTTCAGTCCGGGCAGTACGTTGATGATGGCTTCCATCTTGTCTTTGGGCACATTCATGCGTACATATTTTTTGTCTTCGGCATTTCTGACTGCCTCAAAGCGGAAAAGCATTTCCTGCAATACCTTCTTTTTCTCCTCATCCATATACTTATTGGCGATGAGGATGGCTTCGCTTTGCATGACAACTTCCACTTCCTTCAGGTTGTTGCTGACGAGTGTTGAGCCGCTGCTGACTATATCGAAGATGCCGTCGGCCAGTCCGATGCCCGGAGATATTTCCACGCTTCCGTTGATAACGTGAATGTCGGTTTGAACCTGTTTTTCCTGCATGAATTGTCTCAGGATATTAGGGTAGGAGGTGGCAATCTTCTTGCCGTCAAACCATTCCACTCCTGTATATGGTGTATCTTTGGGGATGGCGAGCGAGAGGCGACATTTGCTGAATCCCAGTCGCGATACCACTTCGGCGTCCTCTCCCCGTTCTGCAAACTCATTCTCTCCAACCACACCAACATCTGCCACACCATTGGCGACACACTGAGGAATGTCGTCATCGCGCAGGTACAGCACCTCCAGTGGGAAGTTGTTAGACTGTACGAGCAGGGTTCTTCTGCTGGCGCTCACCTTGATGTCGGCTTCACCCAGAAGATTGATGGTGTCTTCAAATAGACGTCCTTTAGATTGGATAGCAATTCTTAACATGATAGATGATTTTTTAGAAAATTCTTCTGCAAAAGTAGTTAAAATAATGATAATATGCAAGAAAATATGTACTTTTGCAATCAAATTGCAATTGATTGTATGTTTTATCGCATATTTCTTACATATTTTAGTGCTTTTTCTCTCCTTTTGCTGGCGGCATGTGGGCAGCAGAAGGAGAGGCGGGTGGTGACTCCGTGGGGCGAGGTGACCGACTCTATTCCTTGCTCTGACGAGTTCGATTTGGAAGACATCCAGCATAATGGCGAGTTGATTATGCTCACCATCGGAGGTCCGTTGACATGCTATGACTATAAGGCAAAAAAACTGGGATTGGAATACCTGCTTTGCTGCAATTTTGCAGACCGGCAGGGAGTAGGGGTTCGTGTGGAACTTTGCCGTGACACCCTGGAGATGCTCTCTCGCCTGCGTCAAGGTGAGGGAGATATCGTGGCTTTTCCTGTGCCTTATCGTCTGTTGTCCCGTCAGGACACGTCTTTGGTCTTCTGTGGCGTTCGTTCGGACAGCCTCCGTTGTGGATGGCTTGTCTCCTCAGACAAACAGGAGTTGGTCAGGGCACTGAACGACTGGTATCGTCCGGCATTGGTGACTGAGATGCGCGAGAAGGAAAGATACCTGCTCAGTTCGGGCAGTGTCCGCCGCCGTGTTTATGCTCCCATGCTGAACAGTCAGAAAGGAATCATCTCTCGTTACGACCATCTGTTTATGACTTATGGCATGAATATCCGCTGGGATTGGCGTTTGCTGGCAGCTCAGTGTTATCAGGAGTCTACTTTCGACCCACAGGCGCGTTCGTGGGTCGGAGCGTGTGGATTGATGCAGATTATGCCTGAGACGGCAAAGCTCTTGGGCTTGCCCCAGTCTCGACTCTTCAATCCGGAGAGCAATGTTGAGGCAGCTACGCGCTATATGGCTCAGTTGGAGGCAAAGTTCGGAGATATACCGCTGCGTTCAGAGCGTCAGAAATTTGTGTTGGCAAGCTATAATGGAGGTTACCACCATGTGCGCGATGCGATGGCGCTGGCACGTCGCGACGGTCACAGTTGTCAACGCTGGCAGGAGGTGGCTCCTTATGTGTTATTGCTGGCTGAGCCTCGTTATTATAATGATTCGCTGGTGAAATATGGTTATATGCGGGGCAGTGAGACCGTAGATTATGTGGAGCGTATATACAGTCGCTGGCAGACTTACAGGGGAGTTAAAACGCAGGTGCGTCCTGGAGGTGGTGGCTTGACACCTCAACCTGCAACCAAGCGCAACAGATTTAAGGTGGGTTCTAATCTTTAACGTGAGTCTGGTGAATTCCTGCACTACGCTATACTCATCTTTAGCCATGTATTAAAATGACACCACCACAACTACCAACTCTGAAAAAATAGAGTGGAAGGCAAACGCCGTTAATCAGCGTTTGCCTTCCACTCTATTTTTTACCATCACTTATTCGTTTGGTTTCTACTTATTCTTCATTCTTCTTCAGGAGTAATCAGCTTGTAGCCCTTTCCGTGTATGTTGATGATTTCGATTTGGTCATCATCCTTCAGATGCTTGCGCAACTTGGTGATGTATACATCCATAGAACGGGCATTGAAATAATTGTCATCAATCCAGATAGTCTTCAGGGCGAAGTCACGCTGGAGAATTTCGTTGGCATGACTGCAGAGCAGAGCCAGCAACTCATTCTCTTTGGTGGTGAGTTTCGTCTGTTTGTCACCGATGGTAAGCAGCTGCTTCTGGGTGTCGAAGACAAAGCGACCGATCTGATAGACGGTACTCTCCTTATTCTTCTTTCCACGTACGCGACGCAGAATAGCTTCAATACGGAATACAAGTTCCTCCATGGAGAAGGGCTTGGTGATGTAGTCGTCGGCACCGATTTTGAATCCCTCTAAGATGTCTTCCTTCAGGGTTTTGGCGGTAAGGAAGATGATGGGGATTTCGGCATTGGCACTTCTTATCTCCTGTGCCAGTGCAAATCCGTCCTTCTTAGGCATCATCACATCAAGTACACAGATGTCAAACTTGCTTTTCAGGAATGCTTTGAAACCCAGTTCGCCGTCGGGACAGAGTTCTGCCTCATAGCCTTTGGCTGCAAGATATTCGCGAAGCAGCATACCGAGGTTTTCGTCGTCTTCGCAGAGAAGGATTTTCAGATGGTCTTCCATAATTCTAATGTTTTATTTGTTAATACTTTGGTTTGTTATTGTTCTCTCGAATATATTCAACTGCTGGCGTTCAAGCCGAAGTTGAATGATTGTTGTTCTTTTTTCCTTTGTTCAGTGGTCTTTTTTTTCATCCGTAGCGCGGTGGTTGTCGCTCCTAAGTCTTGATGACGGGTAGGGTGATGGTAAAGCAGGTGCCTTTGCCGAATTCACTCTCTACATGGATTTCTCCCTTGTGCAAGTCTACAATCTTCTTGACGTAGGCGAGACCCAGTCCGAAGCCCTTTGCATCGTGCCTGTTGCCTGTATGCACCCTGTAGAATTTGTCAAATATCTTCTTCAGGTTTTCCCGTTTGATGCCCATGCCCGTATCTCGTATGGACAGGTAGAGATGCTCGTTGTCATTCCATGTCTTCATGTATACGTCGAGCGGTTTGTCGGGATTGCGGTATTTGACGGCATTGTCCAAGAGGTTGAATATCACATTCTGGAAGTGCATCTCGTCTACATAGATGGTCGAGTCGATGGCTCCTATATCGGTGAATATCTTTCCTCCCGTGTGTTCCACACGCAGGGTGAATGAGTTGGCGATGGTTTCCACCATTTCGTTCAGATCCAGTTCTTTTTTCTTGAACACGGCATTCTTGTTGTCGAACATCGACATCTGGAGCACCTTCTCCACCAGGAAGCGCAGTCTTTTCGACTCGTCGTTGATGACACCACCCAGATGATTCATCATCGAGGGACTCTTGTTCACACTGCTGTCGTTCAGCATCTGTGCTGCCAGTGAGATACTGGCAATAGGAGTCTTCAGCTCGTGAGTCATGTTGTTGATAAAGTCGTTCTTAATCTCTGTATACCGTTTCTGTCGGAAGATGATGACGATGGTGAAGATAAAGGTGACGAGCAGTATCAGGGTAAAAATGACCGACGGAATCATGAATCGGATGCTGGAGAAGATATAGCTGTCGATGTCGGGGAAGTGTATTCTCACGACACCCATCTTAGAAGACGGGTCGTTTCTGAACAGCACCTGCGAATAGGTATAGTCTTCTCCCTCCTCGGTATAGTCTGAGCAGCGGTAAACTTCTCTTCCGTCAGCCGTAGATACGGTGAGATGGTAGGGGATGTTGACACCGTTATTCAGCAACTCGTTGCGAATGTCATGGTCCAGCATCTTGAAGTTGACGCGCTCCTTAAGTGGCTTCTCGCTGGCTGTATAGAGTATCTTGTAGACCACCTCGTCCAGCAGTGCCTTCTGGTATACATACCTGTTTCTGACTATCTCCTGTAGTGATTTCGATGCCTCGCTGATGGTGCTCTTGTCCGAGCGCAGTATCATTGCCTTGGGCACGGAGGCGGGTTTGGTGGTGAAGGTCTTGAGTTGGAAAGAGGAGTAGACCGTTCCGTCCTTGCCTGTTACCGAAAACTGGTGGGAGTGCTGTACCACATCGTTCAGCTTGCCCGAACGGCTCATGATGGAATCCTGCCTGTAGGCTTTCCGTTCTGTCTCGTTAACGTCCTTCTCCAAATAGCGCAGGGTTTCATTGAACTCCAGATTTCTGGAGGCCCTGTAGAGACTTCGGTTGACCGATTCGTCAAACTGTTCCTTCTTCATCTTTGCCATCTCCTCGATATAGGAGAGTTGAAGGAAGAGCAATCCGAGGAACGACAGTCCCATGATGACGGCTATGGCGAGTATTGTTGATTTCTTCATGTTGCAAAGATAGTATAATAGCTGTTTATTGCTTCTTTTTTGGTTAATTATTTCTGTTAAATTTAACGACATTAACAAATTGTTTTTTATTTAATTGCAAATATTGTATTACTATGAATATATGCGATGCAGTCAGTAGGATGTTTATTTTGTAGTTTTGGCAAGAATATATACCTTTGCAGCATATTAGAAGCAAGAATACCATTTATAATTTTGAACATATCATTATTTTTATGAAAAAAACACTTCTTCCGTACATCCTGTCAGTAGCTCTTTTGTCAGTAGTGTCCTCTCTGGGTGTTGTTGCCCAAAATGTGCAGTTGCATTATGATTTTGGTCGCAGTCTTTACTCGTCTGAGCAGGCAAATCGCCAGCATGTGACGATAACTTTAGAGCAGTTTAAGGCAGACGAACAGGGTTCTTGGTTCTATTTTGCTGATTTTGACATCCGTAATCATGGATCCAGTGGTGCCTATACCGAAATCAGCCGTGAGTTTAATTTGGGTAAACAGTCTCCCTTTGCTGCCCACCTTGAGTTTGATGGAGGACTGAATCTCTTTGGCAGTTTCCAGAACTCAGTCTTGGTGGGTCCTGCCTATAACGGGCATAATGCTGATTTCAGCAAGACATGGTCCGTTCAGCTGATGTATAAGCAATTCTTCAAGGGAGGCAGTAACAAGTCGCTCGCTGCCTTCCAGTTGACAGGTGTATGGGGACTCAATTTCTGTGGTGGCAAGTTCACCTTTTCCGGCTTTGCCGATTTGTGGTCGGGCTATATCCCCAGCTGGAAGGCTGATGGAACTCAGAAAAAGGGTCTTATCTTCATGACAGAACCGCAGCTTTGGTATAATATCCATTCCAAGATAGCCGTAGGAACAGAGTGGGAGATTTCCAATAACTTTATCTATCCCGACAGTCCTACCGGAAAGACCTTCTATGTCAATCCTACGCTTGCAGTCAAATTCTCACTTTAGTTGAGCTATATAGCATGCCGCAAAACGTAGCCCATAACTTCCCGTCATAACATCTTTATAAAAAAATCATCATTATTTGCACAGTAAATAAAGGATTACGTATATAATATTAGAATAACCATTTGATTTTTTCTTATTATGTTTAAACGTCAGTTATTTTTGAACAAACGGTTGTTCTTCCTATTAGTTGCGGGGATGCTGATGATGGCATCTGCCGTAGCACAGGTGACTACTTCAGGTTTGTCTGGAAGGATTACTACAGGAGGTGATTTAGTTGTCGGAGCCACCATTGAGGCTCTACACACTCCTTCCGGAACCTGCTACGTAGGTGTGACTAATGCTAAGGGACAATACAACATTGTGGGTATGCGTTCGGGTGGTCCGTATGTGATTTCTATCAATTACATCGGCTACGAACGGAAAGTAGTAAAGAATGTCGTGCTTCCATTGGGTGAGACCTACAATCTTTCGACCTCTATCAAGGAAGATTCCAAGCTGTTGGGTGAGATAGTGGTACAGGGAAAGGCTTCAAAGCTCTCTGTTGAGAACATGGGTGCAACCACCAATATCACTTCTTCGCAGATACAGTCGCTGCCTTCCGTCAGTCGCAGCATCACGGACATGACACGTCTTTCACCCTATGGTGGCAATGGTATGACCTTTTCAGGTTCTGACGGTCGTACCGCCAACTTCACGGTGGATGGTGCCAACTTCAACAATAACTTTGGACTTTCTGAGGGACTGCCTGGTGGCGGTAATCCCATTTCCATAGAGGCCATTGATGAAATGCAGGTGGTGATTTCACCTTACGATGTGCGTCAGACCAACTTTATCGGTGGCGGTGTCAATGCCATCACCAAGTCAGGTACCAACACGTTTCAGGGTTCTGCCTATGTCTTCCATCGCAATGAGAACATGCGTGGTGACGCAGTAGATGGCGACCAGGTGCCTGGTGCACGAGACCGTGACCGCCAGACAACCTACGGCTTCACCCTGGGAGGTCCTATCATCAAGAATAAACTGTTCTTCTTTGCCAATGCCGAATGGCAGAAGACACCTACCGTGCCTGTACGCTGGCGTGCCTCGCAGGATGGTGTGGGCGATCAGGAAAGCTATCTCTCCTATGCTACCGTAGCCGACATGGAAACGGTTTCGTCTTTTGTCAAGGAGCATTACGGATATGATACAGGCTCTTTTACCAACTTCCCCGCTGACCAGGAGAATACCAAGGTTTTGGGACGTATCGACTGGAACATCAGCAACGACCACCATCTGGCTGTCCGTTACAACTATACCGACAATACCAACTGGAACAGTCCTAACGCTTTGTCTATGGACGGAGGTACCCGTTCTGCCTTCAACCGTACCTCTCTCTATGCCATGTCATATGCCAATTCGATGTACTCTCAGAACAACAAGGTCCACTCTTTTTCGCTGGACTTGAACAGCCGTTTTGGCAACAGCCTGTCCAACCAGTTCCTCTTCACCTATACGAAGGCAGATGACGTTTGCGATACAAACTCGTCAGACTTTCCCTTCATTGACATCATGGATGGTACAGGAACCAACACTCCCTATATCTCGCTCGGTTATGAGTTGTTTACCTACAATAATGCCGTACGCAACAAGGTATGGAACGTCAAGGACGACGTGACTTACCATTGGGACAACCACAAACTGATGGGCGGTGTGAGCTATGAGTTTCAGATGGCAGACAATGCCTATATGCGCAATGGTACAGGCTATTATCGCTATACCAGTATGGATGATTTCCTGAACAAACGTGTCCCGGAGGTAGTTTGTCTTACTTACGGTTATGGGGATGAAACCAATCCCGTTTCGCGCGTTACATATAATAAGTTGGGTGTTTATCTTCAGGACGAGTGGAATATAACTGAGCGTCTGAAGCTGACCGGCGGTGTGCGCTTGGATGCTATTTTCTTTGACAATGGTGATCTGGCACGCAACAATGCCATCTACGAATTGGATTATGATGGTCGCAGGATAGATACTGGCAAATGGCCTGGCAGCAACGTCATCGTTTCGCCGCGTATCGGTTTCAACTACGATGTGTTTGGAGACAAGACGCTGAAGATTCGTGGTGGTTCCGGTTTCTTCACCGGTCGTCTGCCTTTGGTTTTCTTCACCAACATGCCTACCAACAGCGGTATGATTCAGTATCAGGCACAGATGGGCCCTGCTGTCAGCTACAATCGACTGCCCGATGCCGTCAAGGCACAATATGGCAGTATGAACGATGTACTGGCAGCTTTCTCCGGTGACGGATTCGTTTACGGTACAGCCGCCTTCCGTAAGAAACTGATTGGCATGGGATTCCCCACTGTTCCTGACGACAAATCCAAACCATCTTCCATCTCTGCCGTTGACCCCGACTTCAAGATGCCCCAGGTATGGAAAAGCTCTGTTGCCGTTGACTATCAGCTTCCTCTCTCATTCCCCCTCAGCGTAACCGCAGAGTTCATCTACAACAAGATGGTCAACGATGTATGTATCACCGACTGGAGTATGCTGCCAGTAGAGGGCTTTACCCGTTTCAACGGAGCTGACAATCGTCCGCTCTTCCCCAGCAACTTCCGCAACAATACCAAGGCGTTTATGCTGGATAATACCAGCCGGGGCTATGGTTGGCAGGCCAGTCTCCAGCTGAATGCACGCCCCATTGAGACACTGAGCCTGATGGCAGCCTTCACCCACTCTGTGAAGAAAGAGGTGACCAGTATGCCTGGGTCCGCAGCCGAGTCGGCGTTCACCTATGTGCCTACATACGAGGGTCCCAACCATATACGTCTGCACAATGCTATCAACAATACTCCTGACCGCTTCATCCTTTCTGCCAATCATCATGACAAGCATGGCAACCACGTGAACATCGTATATGAAGCCATTCAGGGCAGTTACAACTACTCTTATATGATGGCAAATGATATGAACGGCGACGGCTATGCCTATGATGCGCTTTATATCCCCACAGACGAAGAGGTGGCTAATGGCTCTTTCCGTTTTGCTACAGAAGATGACAAGAACCGTTTTATGGATTATGTACATGCTGATGACTATCTGAGCGAACACCAGGGTGAATATGCTGAGGCATACAGCGTATATAATCCGTGGGTTCATCGTGTAGACTTGGGTTATAAGCACGACTTCCGTGTGAATGTGGGCAAGACAAAGCACACACTCCAGTTGAGCTTTGACATCAAGAACGTACTGAATATGTTCAACTCCAAGTGGGGTGTCATGAAGTACATGAACTCACGACTCAATTCCGGACGCATTCTCAAATACGAGCGCACCGATGCCGAGGGTTATCCTGTATTCTCTACTCCGGCTGCTGTCAGTCAAGGCACAGAAAAATGGATATACAATCACAATGTGGGCCAGTGCTGGTACGCTTCTGTGGGTATCAAATATATCTTTAACTAATACAAATACATAGGAATCATGAAGAAACTAAGATGTTTATTCGTGTCGTTAGCTGCATCACTTCTCTTTACCGGATGTTCCAAGGACGATGATGCGCTGGGGTCGCTCAGCGAGATAAGCGTATCGCAGACCTATCTATGTATTGCCGCAGAAGGCGGTGAGGCGAAAACCACCATCCAGACAAATGCCGACTGGAAGATGCGGGATATCCGTCTGAATCCTGAAACAGGAAAGACACAGTATTTCAGCAAAGTCGACGCAACGACGGGTGACTCTATTTTCAAGGACCTTTGGTGCAGTATCTCACAGGTGTCGGGTGGGGCAGGCTCTGCCGATGTCATCTTCAAGGCCGATGCCACCAATAGCGGTCGTGAACAAGAGGTTATCATCGAAGTGGGAGGCAAGTTGCAGCATATCAATGTACGTCAAGGTTCTTTCGATGCTGAGACGGTTACCTGTGCCTTCCTGAACGAGCAGGGATTGGACGGAAAGATTTACCGTATCAAGGGCATTGTGACTGCCATTGCCAATACCACTTACGGCAATATGTACGTGACGGATGCTACAGGTACTGCCTATATCTATGGAACACTGGATAAGGACGGTGCTGAAAAGAATTTCACATCCTGGGGCATTGAGGTAGGTGACGAAGTGGTGGTTGAAGGTCCCCGTGTTACGTATGGTACTACGATCGAATTGTCCAACGTGTCTGTTATCAGCATCTCCAAGTCTCTGTTGAAGTTGATAGAAACAGATCCTAAAGAGAAACTTTCCCGCGAGGGTGGTGATGTACAGGTTACGTTGGCATATAAGGGCGATGGCGTTTACTTTACTATTCCTGAAGAATATCAGAATATGGTGGCATACAAGAACTATCAGTATATCTCCGGTATTCCGTCTAAGCTGGAGAGCAATCCTGCCGATACACTTATCTATACCTTTACGGTTGCAGCCAATGAAGGTAAGGCTCGTGAGGCATCCATCAGTTTTGTTTCTTCTGACGGAAGCAATACTTCGGAGCAGGTGGTGAAGATAGAACAGAAGGGCGCGGTAGAGAATGTCACGGTCGCTGACTTCAAGAGCAAACCTGTCGGAACAGAAGTATTCCGCCTGACAGGTCTTGTTACTCGCGTTGATGATGCCGCCACAGGCAAATACTATATCAGCGACTATACCGGAGAGGTTTATGTCGACAAGGCATCGGGTACGGTAGCTGTTGGTGATGTTGTCAAAGACAATGATATCCAGGTGGGTGACAAGCTGACGGTAGTGACCACCAAATCCTCTGATAACGTTAGTAATGATGAAAAATAATGTTTCTTTTCTGTATGCAGTATTCGTCTGCTGCATATTTGGTTTGAGCCTTACTGGCTGCTCGAATGACGAGAAAAATAGAGTGAAGACTCCCGAGGAGGATGCCTCGCAGTTTGTTGTTCTTACGGATGTAGTGCCAGATGCCATTCTTGAAATCCGCTACTACAGTACCTACAACTTCATCGGTCGCCGAATCCCTGGCTACGAAGAACCGATAGCCATGTTGACCCGTCAGGCAGCCGACTCACTCAAGAAAGTGAGCGATGACTTAATCAAGCAGGGCTATCGCTTGAAGATTTTCGATGGTTATCGTCCGCAGAAGGCGGTGGACTACTTCATGGCATGGGCAAAAGATGTCAACGACACCCTGATGAAACAGTATTTCTATCCGGAGCTTGACAAGTCAGTACTTGTTCCGCAGGAATACGTTGCCGAGAAATCAGGACACACTCGTGGTAGTACCATCGACCTCACGCTCTTCGACATGAAGCTTGAGAAAGAGGTAGATATGGGCTGTACATACGACTATTTCGGTCTCGCCTCTCATCCCGATGTTCTGCCAGGGCAGGAGGTGGGAGCCTATAAGCCCATCAACCAGCAACAGTATGACAACCGCATGATTCTCCAAAAGGCGATGCTTGCCCATGGTTTCAAGCCATACGACTGCGAGTGGTGGCATTTCACCCTTGCCAACGAACCTTTCCCTGACACTTATTTCACTTTCCCGGTAACCCGCAGCGCTTTAGTGATAACAAAATAACTTAGTGACAGCAAGGTAACAATATCCCCCGTATCAGTTTTGATGCGGGGGATATTGTTTTCTGATGGCATGACTATCTGTTCAAGACTTTTCTGTCTTTGCCAATCAGGAGTGTTCTTGAGGCTTTGGTAGCTCTGCGTCCGCCGAGGTCATACATCTTGCCGGTTGTGACATCGTCCTTTTGTATGTCGTTTATTGATGTGGTGGTGCTGCCGATGTTGATGGTGAGGTTGTTGTCGCCCTTCTCCACGGCTATGCGAAGCATGGCGGTGGCTGGGTCGTAGCACCATGTGCCTGCCGTGGAAAGACTTTCGCATGACGACACTTGGGTTAGTGACGCTGCATCGCCGTTGCCCTCTGCAAGGCTTACGCTCTTCACCTCCATGGTCATGCGTGGAATCTCAAACTCGATGAAGCTCTTGCTGGGCTTTCCACTGTGATTGCCCAAATGAATGGTGTAGCCATCTGCGACCTTATAGCCATCCATGAGAATCAGGCCGGAATTGTCAGAGCTTACATTCTGCGACTTCATGTCATCTTCGTATATAAATCCCCAGTTCTGCACGCCGCTGTCATCGATGAGCCAGAGTACTGAATACTGCGTGCGCTTGATGTCACGTGTATTGGTGAAGGAGGTCTGGCGATAGCGGGGAATGAACATACCGAGCCTGCCGAAATAGGGCAACACGTCAAGCGGTGCGTCGTATTCCACCTTGTCGCCTTGTTTGTAGGTCTTCGTATAGTCGTTCATATCGACCCATGTTCCTTGGGGGAAGATGACGTTGCGCTTGGTGGCGCTCTCCACGACGGGAGCCACGAGGATGTCGTGTCCGAAGAGATATTCGTCGTCACACTCTATCAGTTCCTGGTCATCTACATAATTGTCGAATATGAGTGAGCGCATCAGCGGACTTCCATAATGGCAATCCCCGCTGATGAAGGTATAGGTGTAGGGCAGATAACGGTAGTGGAGATTGATGTATCGGCGCACTTGGTCAATTACATCGGCATAACACTCGCTCGTAGGTTCAGGCATGGTGGCACTGTGGGTGCGGATGTTGGGCGAGAAAGTGGCAAGCTGCACCCATCGGAGGTAGAGCTCGGGGTCGATAGGCTTGTCGTCGAGCGCCACAAAACCGCCCACGTCGCTTGTCAGCAATGGTATGCCCGACATGCCGGCATTGAGGGCTGCGGGAATCTGCAGTTGCAGCCCGCTCCACGAACGCTCTATGTCGCCAGTCCAGGGGATTGCTCCGTAACGCTGCATTCCAGCCGTACCCGAACGGGTGAGTATGAAATGGCGTTGGTCGGGATAGTTCTCGCAGAGGCGCGAATATACGTCATTCATCCAGATGTTGTTGTACTCGTTGTGAACCTCATCGCGGCTGCCGTCAACAAACATAGAGTTCTTGCTGTCCTTCTCCAGTTCGCCGAGGTCAAACCACCATGCGCCCACTCCCATGTCGGCAAGTTTCTTATATGCCGACTGCCACATCCATTCGGCTGCTGCCTTATTGGTGTAGTCGATAAGTCCCACGTAGTCGTTCTGAAGCCATTCCATTCCGGGCACATCGGCATCAGCAAGCCATCCCTTATCTTTCAGGAAACTGTAGTTGGGGGTTTGCGAGGTGAAGTAAGGCTCAGTGATGACAATACTGTTCACTCCCTTCTCCTTCAGTCCCTCAATCATTCCCTCGGGGTCTTGCCAGTTGGGGGCGTACCAGTCGAGCATGCCCATCCACGAACAAGTTGGCCCTTGCCACTGGATGTCGAAGACAATGGCATCAATTGGGATATTTGCCTTTTGTATGTCTTCCACCACCTTTTCCGCCTGTGCTTGTGTTTCATATCCATAGCGCGAGGTCATGTAGCCTAAGGCCCACATCGGCGGCAAGGGAAATCCGCCAGTGAGAGTGGAATACCAGTCCATCACTTCGCTGATGTTTGGCTCATTGACGACACGGTTTTCAGGCGCGATGTAATAATACGCCACGGGCGATGGACTGCGGGTTGTGTATTTCGTTCCTTCGGTTGACGAAGGGGTAAGCACTGCACCTCTATAGTGGTTGTCGAAGAAAAGTCCGTAGCCTTGTGTGGAGAGGACGAACGGCACGCAGATGTTGCCCTCGATGAATGTAGTGTTGTTCCACGAGAAGTGTGGCTTGTTGTCAAGGGTAATGGACTGGTTGTCGATGTTCACCTTCTGGCTGTTGTAGCCACCGCCGAAGAAAGCCTTGTCTCGGCTGTTTGCCACAAAGCAGACAGTCTTCTCCTCCGATGCGTTGTCCATGGGCCTTGCCTCTTCAAGCATGAGCTGTCTTAAGGCGGAATAGAATTTCAGGCTACAGTCCGCCTTATCCACTCCCACGCTAAGGGCATTGGTTCTTAATACCACCTCGTCTTCAGCCTCGCTCACGCTGAACTGTCCCCGTGGTTCCATCACCACGCTCACCGAGCGTCTCTCCTGTCCCGTTGTGCCGTCGGGCAACGACAGTACCTTTACGATGGCATCGCAGTAAGCGGTGATTTCCACACGCCCCGACTCGCCAAACACAGTAACCTTGCTTCCATCCACAGCATAGTCCTTGAACTTGCCGACAGAAGTCTGGGCTAAACTGGCGGTTGAAACCGTCCATAGCATCACAACAGCATATAATGCTTTCCATGCTTCGAAATAGCTTTTTATCATAGTCAGTGCTAACATTTTTAAAATGTGTTTTATTGTTCAGCTTGCAAAAGTACGCATTATTAATGAAAGATAACAAAAACGGAATAAAAATATATGGTGGATAGCTCTTTTTTTAACTACTCCTATTTGCGAAAATGGACAAGACTAATGCCTTGGCTTCTTCGTTCAGCCAAGGCTGAATGGTCAGGGAGGTCGCCTTCGATAGCTAATGAAGTTGACATTGTGAACCGTTCAGCCAAGGCTGAACGATAAAGTTAAGAGATGTCACCTGAGATTTGAATCTATCTCAGCATGATCATTCGCTGCAATATCATCCGCTTGAAGTTGCGTTTCATG
>CAMAHD010000027.1 GCA_945834405.1 uncultured Prevotella sp.
TTCCTTTCATTACTTCCCATCATAAATTCCTTTTATTACTTCCCATCATAAATTCCTTACATCACTTCCAAACAAATGAAAAAGTTTTGTCTCTCACTATTCATGCTTGCATGTAGTTCTTTTGTAGCACAGGCAATACCAGCCAATGGTCAATGGAAAACGCATGTCCAGTCGGATGGCTCCGTCATTGTGCTTCGACTCGTAGGTGACGAGTTCTGCCATTATTATGAAGCCGAAGACGGTACCATACTGAAACAACTGGCTAATGGCGATTTTGTACCTTCTGCTGAAGGCTTCTTTACCATGGAACAAAGAAAGGCAGCAGCCATGCAACACAGAGCAAGCGTGAGAAAACAGCCTTCTGCATCTCTGAAAAACAGTATCTCGAACTATACCAAACGAAAGGGACTGGTCATCATCATGGAGTTTCCCGACCAGACGATGTCTCAGGACAATTCTTGGCAACAGTGGAATGATATTCTGAATAAAGAGGGATATAACGAGTATGATGCCGTCGGGTCGGTACACGACTATTTCTATGACCAAAGCAATGGACAGTTTGACATTTCTTTTGATGTCTTCGGTCCTTTTATGGCACAAAAAGGCTACAGCTATTACGGAACGAATGGAGATTCCAGCGACGCGACTGACGTCAAGGTATGCGACCTGATTGAAGAAGCATGTCTCGCCATTCGGGGGCAGACGGACTTCTCGCAGTACGACTGGGACAATGACGGCGAGGTAGATCAGGTTGTCGTGCTGTTTGCTGGCATCGGAGAGAATGTGACAGGTACCCCCAGCGACCATATCTGGCCACATGAGTATTATTTGCAATACAGTGACCCCAAATACTATCCTAACCAAGGACTCCTCTTGGATGGGATAGTCATCAATACTTATGCCGTTGTGTCAGAATTGAACGGACCCACAATCCTGTCAGGTCTTGGAACCTTCTGCCACGAGTTCTCCCATTGTCTGGGATTGCCCGACCTCTATACCTATTCAGGATTAGATACCAATGGGGGCTTTGACCTCATGTCGAGTGGCAGTTTCAACAATGCCAGTTGGACACCTTCGGGTTACAGTGCCTACGAAAAGATGTGCTGTGGATGGATTACTCCTACGCCGCTGACCGAACCTACTACCGTCACGGGATTGATTCCTCTTGCCGACGGCGGTGAGGCTTTTATCATCCGCAACGAATCGGTGGAGAAAGACATCGATGAATACTATCTGCTGGAGAACAGGCAGAAGACACGCTGGGACCAATATATCCCGTCCCAGGGTCTCATCGTCACGCATGTCGATTATGACCCGTGGGCATGGTCTTATAATAAGGTGAACGACAATGCCAGCCACCCCCGCGTTTGTATCGTTCCAGCCAATAACAGATGGGACGAGCGCTATGCTATGGGTTTCGCCTATCCCTACCGTACGTTGCACAGTAAGAACGATTCGCTGACAGACAACTCCAAGCCGGCAGCCACGCTTTATCATCGCCCCGTTGGCGTGACCTTTGCCACACAGTATTATTTAGGCAAGCCCATTACAAACATCACGAATAGCGGAGGTGTCGTTTCGTTTAACTTGATGGGGGGCAATACCAGTGGCATCCATGACATTGCCGCCAACGGTGCCTTGTCCAACTGGAAGGCACTCGTGGGAAAGCCCGTCAAGATATACGATCTTTCCGGCCATCTCGTATATTCCACTTCTTCCTTTATCTCGGCAGAATCTTTGCCGCTTTCTTCCGGCATCTATATCGTCAACGGACAGCAGTATCAGCTCAAATGACGGTAGAGTTGTGCCGGCAGAGTTGCAACGACAGATGATTACCGGCATCATTGCAACGTCTGAACGGCACAGTCAGAAAAGTCATGACAGGGTTGTTACGAAAGAGACAAAACGAGAGTCCTCCCGCTTCACAGCGAGAGGGCTCTTTTCAACAAATAATAGTGTAATAATGTTTGTTATAGTAGTCAGTAGATACGACGTATATCCTTCAATGAAGGAAATGAAACGACTTATCTTGGCAGGTTGAATGCCTTGGTCATCTCTGCCATCTGCGCATCGCTCATACCCTCGGGGGTATAACCCATGCACTTGGCATTGATATAAATCTTGGCACTCTTGGAGAGAACGTCTATCTGGTCGAAAGCGTCCATCACGTCCAGTCCCTTGGCGAAGACGCCATGCTTCTCCCACATCACGACGTCATATTCCTCCAATTCCTTGAGCGTAGCATCAGCAAGCTCGTTGGAGCCGGGAAGGGTGTAAGGCACGATGCCGAGACCCAGCGGACAGAAAGCCTTGGTCTCAGGTATCATCGACCACAGAATCTTGGTCAATACATCCTTGCCCAGGAATTCGCGGTTATGGCTCATCGCAACCAGTTCGATGGGGTGGGTATGAACGGTAGCTTTGTATGGCGAGCCACTCTCAATCAGGTGGGCATGAACAGTCAGGTGAGAAGGCAGTTCGCTGGTAGGCATCACTGCATTGTCAGCAATGATCACGTAGCTGGCGCAATCGTCCAAAATACGGATGATACTGCCATTGTCCATCGGCCAGCGTGCGAGGTCTCTCATGCGCTTGCCGGTACCCTTGCAGTAGAAATAGCAACCTTTCAAGGCAGGAAGAGCCACGCCAATCTGTTTAACATCACTGATGGCAGGCATGTTCCTGACTTCATCATCAATCAGTTCGGTAACATTTACGGTGATGTTTCCACCGTTTCTTTCGGCCCATCCGTTCTGCCAAAGGTAGCCGGCAACTTCTGCAATCTTCTCAACTTCAGCTTTGAGCGCGGGTCGGTTGTCAAGTATACTTTTCATAGTTCTTATAAAGCGTATTTAGTCATTTAATGATGCAAAGGTAAAGCCTTTTGATGGATAATAGCTGTTCTTTTTGACATTCAGTCCTTTTTTTTTGATTTTCATAAAAAAAAACATGCAAAGGGGCACTTTCTCAAAAATAATGCCTAAATTTGCATCTATGAATCAATCTACTATCATACAAGACACTGACAGAATCGTATGGAGCGAGAATGTCATCATCGTTGACGGAGACTACGTGGATAGCGTAGCCTTTCATTTGATAGTCAACTTTGAGCGCATGCTTGGCAGAAGGATACCTCAGGCAGATACCGCCAGATGGATTGACTGTATCGCACTGGACGGAGGCATCCGGCAGGGCGAACAGCAGACGCAGGTGGTGTTCATTCATGACAAAGCCAGCATGGCTCTGCAGAACTTTACCCCCGGCAATTACCAGGCAGACTTGGATGGCAAGGCATTCAAGGACTCGCTGGGCGAATTTGTGCTCAGCTCATTCCCTGTTGAAGAAGTGGTGACTCATCAGGATTTCGTGATGGATGTGTTCCGCTTGGTCACAGCACAGAAGGCCGTGAAAAGAGTGATGCTGGTAGCCGATATGGACAGACTGTTGGAACAGGTGAAGAGCGACTTGCGTCTGGTGGACGACGAGTCGAAGCGTATCACCGTCTTTGCCATGCAACCCCTCTCTGGAGGTCATTTCCGGCAGGAGATACTGGGCTATTCGCTGATGAATGCGATGGGTATCAGTGCCGATGAGTTTAAGCAATAATTAATCATCAATACATACTTAATAAAAAATGGGAAGAATATTAATGATTGGCGCCGGAGGCGTTGCCACCGTTGCCGCATTCAAGATTGCACAGAATGCAGATGTCTTCACTGAGTTCATGATAGCAAGTCGACGTAAGGAGAAGTGCGATGCCATTGTTGATGCCATTCACAAGGCAGGACATCAGATGGACATCAAGACCGCACAGGTGGATGCTGACGATGTGGAGCAGTTGAAGGAACTCTTTAATGACTTCAAGCCTGAGCTGGTGGTCAATCTCGCTTTGCCTTATCAGGACCTGACCATCATGGATGCCTGTCTGGCATGTGGATGTAACTATCTCGATACCGCCAACTACGAGCCCAAGGATGAGGCTCATTTTGAATATTCATGGCAGTGGGCTTACCGTGAACGCTTCGAGAAAGCGGGGCTTTGCGCCATCCTTGGCTGTGGCTTCGACCCCGGTGTGACCAGTATCTTTACTGCCTACGCTGCCAAGCATCATTTTGATGAGATTCACTATCTCGATATCGTGGACTGCAACGCGGGCAATCACCACAAGGCTTTTGCCACCAACTTCAATCCCGAAATCAATATCCGAGAGATAACCCAAAAGGGTCTTTACTGGCAAGATGGCAAGTGGGTAGAGACAGAACCGCTGGAGTTCCACCAGCCGCTGACATACCCCAATATCGGTCCCCGTGAGAGTTACCTCTTGCATCATGAGGAGATAGAGAGTCTGGTTATCAATTACCCAACCATCAAGCGCGCCCGCTTCTGGATGACCTTCGGACAGCAGTATCTGACATATCTCGACGTGATACAGAATATAGGCATGTCGCGCATCGACGAGATAAGCTATGAGGCTCCGTTGGCTGATGATCCCACCAAGACAGCCAAGGTGAAGATTGTGCCTCTGCAGTTCCTCAAGGCTGTGCTGCCTAATCCTCAGGAACTGGGTTCCAATTATGACGGAGAGACCTCTATCGGCTGCCGCATCCGTGGCGTGAAGGACGGCAAGGAACACACTTATTATGTATATAACAACTGCCGCCATCAGGATGCCTATCAGGAGACGGGCATGCAGGGTGTCAGCTACACAACGGGTGTGCCAGCCATGATTGGTGCCATGATGTTCTTCAAGGGGCTTTGGAACAAACCCGGTGTACACAATGTAGAGGAGTTTGACCCCGATCCCTTTATGGAGCAACTCAACAAACAAGGACTGCCCTGGCATGAGATTCATGACGAGGATATCGAACTATAATGAAATCAGAACAAATTATGGCAAAGGAAAAAGAAGTGGAAGCACAAAACAGTGCGATGAGTGAGAAACTCAAGGCGCTTCAGGCAGCCATGTCGAAGATAGAAAAGGATTTCGGCAAAGGCTCTATCATGAAGCTGGGCGATGAGAAGATAGACAATGTTGAGGTGATACCTACGGGTAGCCTTTCGCTGAACGCAGCTCTGGGCGTAGGCGGTTATCCCAAGGGTCGCATCATAGAGATATTTGGTCCGGAATCCTCCGGTAAGACAACCTTGGCTATCCATGCCATCGCGGAGGCACAGAAAGCCGGTGGCATTGCCGCCTTCATTGATGCCGAGCATGCCTTCGACCGTTTCTATGCCGCCAGTCTTGGCGTAGATGTTGACAACCTCTGGATATCCCAACCGGATACCGGTGAGCAGGCTTTGGAGATAGCCGACCAGCTGATACGTTCGTCAGCCATCGACATCATCGTTGTCGACTCTGTGGCTGCTTTGACACCTAAGGCAGAAATCGAGGGTGACATGGGTGATAATAAGGTAGGACTGCAGGCGCGTCTCATGAGCCAGGCTCTGCGTAAGCTCACGGCTACTATCAGCAAGACCAAGACAACCTGTATCTTCATTAACCAGTTGCGTGAGAAGATAGGCGTGATGTTTGGCAATCCGGAGACAACGACAGGCGGTAATGCCCTGAAGTTTTATGCCAGTGTGCGCTTGGACATCCGTCGCGTCACATCCATCAAGGATGGTGACAATGTGATTGGCAACCAGGTGCGTGTCAAGGTCATCAAGAACAAAGTGGCTCCCCCATTCCGTAAGGCAGAGTTTGAGATAACCTTCGGTGAAGGCATCTCCAAAGTGGGTGAGATTGTTGACTTGGGAGTAGACTATGGCATCATTCAGAAAAGCGGCAGCTGGTTCTCTTACGAGGGTTCCAAGTTGGCGCAGGGACGTGATGCTACGAAGGCACTCATCAAGGATAATCCAGAACTCTGTGAGGAGTTGGAAGCCAAGATTATGGAGAAACTCAAGGAAGCATAAAGGTGAGAAAGGACAGAACCCACCTCAAAAAAATAGAGTATCAGAATCAAATAGGGGGCGTGTCAATTATCTGACACGCCCCCTATTTTCACTATTCTCAGCGGAATCACTTAATCAATTCGGGAAGGAAGCAAGAAACGATCAACACGATGATGCCGATAATCAGCACAGTGATGGTCTTGCTCGAACAGCCCTTCCATTCTTTCAGAATGATTCCCCATACATTCGAGAACACCACGTTGAGTGCCATCAGAATGCAGAAAGAGAGAGTCATCAGGGTAGGTGACTCCGTCAGGAATCCGTTGCCCAAGGAAAGACCGAAGAACTGACTGTACCAAAGGGCACCGGCAAGGGCACAGAACACCACGTTGTTGCCCCAAACATGTCCCTTCTTATAGTCGCTCCAAGTACCGTTCTTCTGGTTCTGATAGAAGCAGTAGATGGCATTGGTAACGAAGCCGCCAAGAGTTACCAGGAAGGTGGCAGGCAAGGTCTTGTACATGTCGGGAGTAAGGTCGCCAAAGTTGATGCCTTTTCCGAATGTCAGTCCTACATTGAAGCAACCGCTCATAAAGCCAGCCAGCAGGGCAATAGCCAGTCCCTTGGGAAAGTTGAAATCCTTGACAGCTGCTTTCTTCTCCTCTTCAGAGAGTGATGAAGCCTTCATGGATCCGGCAACACCGATGATGGCGATACCCAAGAGAGTTACTACCACACCCAGTATGACGGCGAAGGTAAGCGAACTGAGTGCATTCAGTTCGGGGAAGAAGATGTTCTGCAGTACAGGACCCATGATGGTTCCCAAACCGGCACATGTTCCCAGGGCGATCGACTGTCCCAAGGCGACACCCAGATACCTCATGGACAGACCAAAGGTGAGACCACCCACACCCCACAGAACGCCGAAGAGCATGGTCATCCAGATGTTGAAACTGTTGTCAGCAGAGAACAGCTCGCACAGAGAATGTCCTGCGGGAACGGCCAACAAGGCTCCCAGGAAGGGCAACAGCAGCCAGGCAAACACCCCCTGCACAATCCAGTAGCTCTCCCACGACCAATCCTTGATCTTGTTGATGGGTACGTAGCAACTCGACTGGCAGAAGGCACCGATGGCTATGATGAGAAGTCCTATAATAATATCCATATAGAAAAAGGATAATATATCTGGAAGGGATTAACGCTTGGAGATGACGTCAACGACATACTGGTCGATATCGGCGATGAACTCCTGACCTACGGGCACATTGTTGCGTACGCAGAACTCATCGTATACAGCCTGCCAAGGCATAGCTTTCTGCTCTTCGATGATGGCAAGAACCTTGTAGCCTTCGCCAGCGAGTTCCAGCTTGGAGATAGTTTCGCGTGGTTCGAGAAGAGCGCGGAGCATGCACTTCTGAGCAGAGCGTGAACCGATAACGTAAGCACCGATACGGTTGATAGAACCGTCGAAGAAGTCAAGACCATAGTGAACGCGGTCGAGCGCGCCGGCACGTACGATTTCGAAGAACAGTTCCTGTGTGGGGTCGTCCATGATGGTCACGTGGTCGGAGTCCCAACGGATGGGGCGAGACACATGGAGCATCAGCTCCTTCAGGAAAGGAAGAACGGCAGACACCTTGTCGGCAGGAGATTCTGTGGGGTGATAGTGACCGGTGTCGATGGTCAGAATCTTGTCGTTCTGGGCAGCGTATGCAGTATAGAAGTCGTGTGAACCAACGGTGAATGATTCCAATCCGATACCGAAGACCTTACCTTCGATACAGTCTTTCATCATAGGCTGTTTCTTCTCGAAAATCTCATCGAGCGACTTCTTCAGGGTGTTGCGATACAGGGCATGGTTGACAGAAACGTCTTTGCATCCATCGTGTACCCAGAGGTTCATGATACAGGGGTCGTTCTGCGCTTCACCCATTGCATTGGCGATGTCGCGGCAACGCTTGGTGTGCTCTACCCAGAACTTGCGGATGTCTTCGTTGGGATTTGCCAGTGAAAGACTGCCAGACTTGGGGTGAGAGAAGCTGGAAGAGTTGAAGTCGAGCTTGGTGTCATGCTCCTTTGCCCAATCAATCCATGACTGGAAGTATTCAACGGTCACCTCGTCACGGTCAACAACCTTACCCTTGAAGTCTCCGTAAATCTCGTGGAGGTTCAGGCGGTGGTTACCGGGAATGAGGCTCTTGGCCTTCAGGATATCTTGACGCAGCTCATCGATGTTACGGGCAGCACCGGGGAAGTCACCTGTAGACTGAATACCACCGGACATGGCTCCTGCCTGCACTTCAAATCCTTTCACATCGTCGGCCTGCCAGCAGTGCAGAGAGAGATGGAAATCCTGTAATTGTTTCAGTACGGCTTCAGTGTCGACACCGATTTCAGCATAGCGTTCTTTGGCAACTTCGTATGCCTTTGAAATAAGTTCTGTTTTCATTGTTGTAGTTTTTGATTATTATAGTTCGTAATTCTTGTAATTGCTTGGTTTTATTTTTTGATGATTTCCAGGAAGCGTTCGTAAGCCTGATCCCATACCTCTTTGTTGTCAGAGGGAGTGAATTCCTTGAGCTGAACGCTGTTGGCGATGATTTGTCTCATCTCCCAGATGTCCTTGACATCTCCGCTGGCTTTAGCCTGCAGCATGATGTTTCCTAAGGCAGTACCTTCCTGAGGACCTGCGAGCACCTTGATGCCCAGGCTGTCGGCTGTAAACTGATTGAGATACTTGTTCAGGCTGCCACCTCCGATGATGTGCAGCACTTCGATGGGGAAGGAAGCCATCTCCTGCAGATAACCGAACACCTGGCGATAGCGCAATGCGAGAGAATCGAAAATACAACGGCAAGTCTCTGCATATCCCTGGGGCACCTTCTGACCCGTTCGGCGGCAGTATTCCTGGATAGCCTCGTTCATGTTGGAAGGATTGGCAAAGATGGGGTCGTCGGGGTTGATGATGCTCAGGAAACCAGGCTGAATCATGGCAGCAGTCTGCAGTTCGGTGTGCGACTTGGGTGCATCCTCCCATTCCTTGCGGCAGCGCTCGTAAATCCACATGCCACAGATGTTTTTGAGGAATCGGGTAGTACCTTCGATGCCACCTTCGTTGGTGAAGTTATGAGCAAAGCTGGGCTCATTGATGATGGGATTGAGGGTTTCGATACCCATCAGACTCCATGTGCCACTGCTTAGATAAGCGAAATTCTTGTTGCGGGCAGGAACAGCCGCTACGGCACTTGCCGTGTCGTGTCCGGCTACAGCCACTACGGGGATGGCTCCCAATCCGGTGAGACGCTGCACTTCTTCGGTCAAGGTGCCGATGATGGTGGCAGGCATGGTCATGGGACCAAAGTTCTCCTCTGTCAGTCCGATGCTGTTCAGCAGCTTTTCGTCCAGCTTCTTGGTGTTGGGATTGAGCAACTGGCTGGTCGATGCGATGGTATATTCGCAGATTTTCTTTCCCGTGAGCATATAGCTCAAGGCATCGGGTACGAAAAGAATCTTGTCGGCAGCATCAAGCGCAGAGCTGTTGTTCTTGCGCATGGCATACAGCTGGAACAGAGAGTTAAAGTTCATGAACTGAATACCCGTTGCATCATAAACGGTCTGCTTGTCGAGTGCATGCTCAAAATAGTCTTCCATCATACCGATGGTGTGCGGATCGCGATAGGCGATGGGATTGCCGAGCAAAGCTCCGTCCTTACCGACACAGATGAAGTCAACGCCCCAGGTGTCGATACCGATGGAGTTGATTTTGATGTTGCGCTGCTTGGCAAGCTTCAAGCCTTTGATGATTTCGCCGTAAAGGGCATAGATATCCCAATACACGTGATTACCTGTTTCAATCAAGGTGTTGTCGAAACGTGTCAACTCTTCCAGTTGGATATTGTCCTCTTGAAGTGTTCCGATGATCGTTCTGCCACTGGTGGCACCTAAATCAACGGCAAAGAAATGTTTATTGTCTTTCATTTGATTTGTTAGCAGTAAGAAATTAGAATTACTTGATGCAAAGGTACGCTTTTTCTGTAAAAGTGAAGCATCATTATTTGATTTTCTATCTGAAACTTTTGAGAATCTTTGTTACAAAAACACTTGCTTTGTTTTTTGGAACATGCCCCAGTTCTTATCCAACCATCAGTAAGCAAACGATTGCGTAATAATTATTTCTCTTGATTGTAACAATGTTCACAATTATTTGTTACTTTTGCATCCCGAAACCTACACCTATTTATTTATGGGCTGCTCGTTGACTTGAAAAACTATCAATAACTATCAATCAAATATCTGAGAACCAATGACAACATTGACAATTCTGATTGTGTCCGTTTTCGTTTTGGGCTATTTCTTCATTGCCATCGAAAGCGTGACCAAGGTCAACAAGGCAGCTGTTGCCTTGCTGATGTTTGTGTTCTGCTGGACGCTCTTCATGTTCGACCCCGGCAGTTATCTTCCCAACCTTGTGCCTGACCATGTGGGACAGGCAGTAGGAGAGGTGATAGAAAAGCACTTGGGCAGTACTTCCACCACCTTGTTCTTCTTGATGGGCGCCATGACCATTGTCGAGCTGGTCGACCAGAATGGAGGCTTCAATTTTGTTCGCAGGACGCTTCAGACATCCAGTAAGCGCGCGTTGCTCTGGCGTATTGCTTTCATGACCTTCATTCTTTCTGCCATCCTTGACAACCTGACTACCAGTATCGTCATGGTGATGATATTGCGCAAGTTGGTGCAGAATCAGAAAGACCGTCTTATCTATGCCTCCTTGGTGGTGATAGCCGCCAACTCTGGCGGAGCTTTCTCGCCCATCGGTGATGTCACTACCATCATGTTGTGGAACAAGGGTGTGATTACTGCAGCCGGCGTCATCATGGAGATTTTCATTCCTTCGTTGGTATCGATGGTCATCCCGGCATGGATATTGTCCTTGTCGCTCAAGGGCAGCATGGGCGAGGGTGAGGATGCCGGAACGACAGGCACAGGCAGCGAGCTGACGGAGATGCAGCGCAAGACGGTGTTCTTCCTGGGTGTCGGTGGTCTTATCTTCGTGCCCATCTTCAAGACCTTGACCCATCTGCCTCCTTTTGTTGGCATCCTTTTAGTGCTGGGTCTTCTCTGGACAGTCACGGAGGTATTCTATCGTGATTTGCACCGTGTCAACACCAAGGGAGCTGTCAAGAAGCGTGTGTCGAACATGCTTTCGCGCATCGATATGAGTACCATTCTTTTCTTCCTGGGCATCCTGATGGCTGTAGCCTGTCTGGAAACCATCGGAGTCTTGGAGCAGTTAGGAGAGGGGTTGAATGTCGTTTTCAACGGCAATCACTATCTGGTTACAGGTATCATCGGTGTTCTTTCCAGCATTGTTGACAATGTGCCATTGGTGGCCGGTTGCATGGGCATGTACCCCGTTGCTCCTTCAGGCGATATGGCTGTTGACGGCATCTTCTGGCAACTTCTGGCCTATTGTGCCGGTGTGGGTGGTTCCATGCTCATCATCGGTTCGGCTGCCGGTGTGGTAGTGATGGGATTGGAGAAGATAACCTTTGGCTGGTATATGAAGAAAATCTCCTGGGTTGTTTTCGTCGGTTACATTGCCGGTATCTTCAGCTATTGGCTTATCCGCATGTTCCTCTTTTAGTGAAGAGTCATTCATTCGCTATGACAGGGCTTTCATAGCCCAGGCTTAATGATGATAAAAAAAACTTGGTACGATTTGTAATCTGTCCATCAGAGGTCAATCGTACCAAGTTTTTTTATCATCACTTACTTTTCTTTCTTGCGCATTTCGCTGGGCTTTCTGCCTGTTTTGATTTTGAATTTGGCGGAGAAATAGTCTGGGGAATCGAAGTTGAGACGGTAGGCAATCTCTTTGACACTCATATTGGTGGTACTCAGCAGTTCCTTGGCCCGCTGCAACTTCAAGTCCTGCTGATAACCTGAAGGACTGAGTCCGGTATACTCCTTGAACAATTTGCGGAAGTTGGAATAACTGACCCCCAGGTCTTCAGCTATCTCCTGAATGGTGAGATTACTTTCCAATTCCTCCCTGATACGCAGACGTGCCCGGTTAATCATGTCCATATGGGTGTAGTTCTTGTTCAAGATCAGATTTCTCTCCAAGGCATACATGACGCCCAGCATGTGGTTGACGATACCAGCCAACATCTGTTGTGAGTACGGAGCCTCGTTGATGGCGGTCTCGTAGGCCGTTTTATAGAGTTGTACGATTTCTCCGGAGAATCCGATGTGATAGATAGGTTTCTCGATGCTGAGAAATCCGGCTTTCACGCGGTCGTCAATATTTCTGCCCTTGAATCCTATCCAGAAGCTTTTCCACCCTATTTGAGGCAGTGGATGATAGCTGTGTCTTTCGTCAGGAAATAATAAAAACATATCTCCTTCATGCAAGGGAGCCTCTTTGAAATGATCGCTTTTGAATACCCCCTCACCTTCTGTGATATACAGCAGTTGGTATTCGTTCAGCTCTCGTCCTTCATCGCAATTGAAATAGTAGCCGTCAGCATGTCCTCGTGTAGGGTAGGGGTCGCCCGGTGCGATTTCCTCATATCCTACAGTGCTGATGGTAAGTCCCCATTTGCGATCTTGTTCGTTGGCTACAAGGTATTTACTTATTTGCATATCCTGGTGTTTTGATTGATGATATTAGATAAAACTATCGTAAGGGTCGTTTTTTATTTGTATGGAATCCATATCCAGAAGGTAGAACCCTTTCCTTCTTCCGATTCTACTCCTATATCTCCTCCACACTGTTCACTGATGGTCTTGCAGATGCTGAGTCCCAGACCGGTACCTTGAATAAAGTCGTTCAGTTTGACAAACCTTTCGAAGATACTGTCACATTTGTCTTTTGGAATACCGCATCCCGTGTCCTCGCAGTAGATGTAAAGTCCGTTCTTCATGATGTTGTACCCCACCTTGATATATCCCTGTTGGGTATATTTGACGGCGTTGGTGACGAAGTTGGTTATCACCTGTTGTATGCGGGCGCTGTCCACGATGGCTGGCAGCGTCGAGTAGGGGTTTTCTTTGAGGAAGATGACGTTGGGATTGTCCACGCGCTGTTTCAGTGAGATACACATATCCTCGAAGTCCGCGGCAAAGTCAGTCTGGCGCGGATGTACCAGTTGGCCGTTAGAGTCGATGGCAGAGATGTCAAGGATGTCATTGATAAGCTGAAGCAGCAGATTGCAGTTCTTGCGTATGATACGTGTAAACTCTTTCTTGTCTTCTTCCTCGTCGATGGCTTGCAACAGGTCGCAGAATCCCACAATGGCATTGAGCGGCGTGCGTATCTCGTGAGTCATGTTGGCGAGGAAGACACTCTTTTGTCTGACAGACTCCTGTGCTCTTAGGGTCTCTTTCTTCAGCTTCTCCTGTTTGTCGATCAGCGGCGTGATGTCACGAATCATGCCGAAGTAGCCTATGACATCCCCCTGAGCGTTGTGCTCCGACATGCTGTTGATGACATACCAGTGAGTTTTGTCGTCCTGTTCAAAGAGATTCTTGATGGGTATGACACTCTTGTAGATTTTGGACATGTTATCTTGGGTGAAAACCTTCTTGTAGGCTTCTGGGTCAATGTCCTGTTGAACCTTATCCATAAACTCTTTGAAGGAGACCTTGATTTCCAGGGTATGCAGGTTCTTGAAGTATGCAACCTCCTGGTTCTGCAATGACGAACGCCACACTCGTATGTCGTTCTCTTTCAAGAGGTATCTCAGGTTGTTTTCATATTCCTTTACCTTCAGGTTGATGCGTCGTAGTTGGGCGTCGTTTTCTCTTGTCTGCTGATAAATGGCATAATCCTGACTCAGGTTTCGGGCTGTCAGCACGATGGTTTCTATCTTCCCGTTCTCTTCATTGCGTATGGGTTTCATCTTGATTTCCAGATAGTCGTGCATGTTGCGTTCCGGAATGTGGATATGTGTGCAGAAATGGAGAGTCGTCGGGTTGTCTCTCTGTACCACATCCTTCAGGAAGGGCAGGTCGTAAAGATTGATGTTGAAGTAGAACTCGTCATCTGGATTCTCGAAATGGAAAATCTCTCTCATGGCAGGGTTCACGGTCAGCAGTCTTCCCTGTACATCATACATGGAGAGTCCCACAAACGTTTTCTCGAAAACCTTGGAGAAGCGTTCGGTAAGTCTTTCGTTCGTTTCCTCTCTCTTGCGTTCCTCCGTGATGTCGAGGATGGTATTGATGGTATAAGCCGGTTTTCCCTTCGAGTTGTTCTCGACGATAGATTGTACGGTCAGATAGCGCCATTCAGGTTCTTCGGGAGTCCCCACATTCCATCTGTATGTATTCTCTTTGGTGTTCTGTCTCTGTTGGAGCAGAAGGTTCAGCTGTTCCTGAAACTCCTGTCTGTTGTCGGGATGAATACGGTTGATGTAATCCGTGTAAGCGATGCCGGCTTCGGGCAGCAGCTTGCCATAGATATTGGTCAGTATGCCCTTATCCAGGTCATAGCATATCACATGGTGGTCGCTGTTGGTCAGTGCCCTGTTCATCAGCGTGTTATACTCGTTCGTCTGGCTGTTGCTGCGTCGTATTCTTCGGGCAATCATTTTGTTGAGGAAGAGCATGGTGGCAGCGATGACGATAGTGGCGAGAATCAGATACAGCACCACGGGCGAAGCATCGTGTCCGTAAGCCGAGGGGTTGAACCATTTGTTCTTGAGCTTTTTGATTTCTCCGGATTGTTCCAGTCGGGCAAACTGGTCGTCAATGGCATCCAGCAGTTGTTTGTCATGGCTGACGAAGCGGAATGCCCCTGCAGGGAAGTTGATGGGGCTCAGTTCAATATCCTTCAGGTGCTGTTCGTTGATGTACCATTTGAGTGACTCCTTTCCGTAGATATAATATCTCATGCTGCCCGATTCGATGTGATGCAGGCCGTGGCGTGGCGAGCAGAAATCCATGTTGGAAGCCTTGATGCCCTGTTTGAGCGCTTCCGTGGCAGCATAGTCCGACTCCTTGAATCCTACGATATCCGTAGGTTTCAGTTTGGACATATCCTGCAGAGCCACATCCCCTTTCTTGTGTGCAACGACTTGAAATAGAGAAACCAAGATGGATTTGCTGTAGAAGACGGAGTCTCCGTTGATAGATTTGTTTTTGAGGATAATCAGGTCGCCGTTACCGTCCATGAACATCCTTCGGGTATTGGTCCAGTCCTGTTGGTAGATGACGTACGGAATATCCAGTTTCTTCAATACCATCGTCACCACCTCGATGTTATATCCATCAGGGTTTCCGTCCTCATTTCTGAAAGTAAAAGGAGGAAAATCCGAGTCGGTAACGATGACCAATGGTGTGGCTGCGGTATATTTCTCCAAGCCCTGTGACCTGCCGCTGGCATCAGCAGCAGAAACCCCCATGCAAAGAATCAGTATGCAAGCAATACTTTGCCAGAGATTATGTGAAAAACGTCTATGTATAGTCATCATCATGGTTTCAGGATAAGAAAAGGTTATTCTTCGGGTCGTTCAGCAAGATACTTTGCAGCTGCGGGTCGTTCAACAGTTGTTCTTGCAGCTGTGGGTCGTTCAGCAACTGCTCTTGCAGCTGTGGGTCATTCAACAGCTGTTCCCTCAGTTGCGGGTCGTTCAGCAGCGCCTCATGGGTCGGTCCTTGGCTGTCACTGCCGTTATTGCCGTTGTTGCCGTTATTGCCGTTGTTTTCGTTGCTGGTATTGTTGTTTTTTTTGCCCTTTTTGCTTGTAAAACTTTGCAGTGTACAGGGCAGAGACACCCAGACGGTAGTGCCTGCCCCCTCATGCGACTGCACGTCTATCTGTCCGCCCATCTGTTCCACCAGTTCCTTACAGATGTTCAGTCCCAGTCCGGAGCCTCTTCGTTCAGAAGTGCTGTTGAAAGTGAATCGGTCGAAGACATGTTCAAGCTGTTCTTTTGACATGCCGCATCCCGTATCTTCGATGGTGAAGTACAGGCAGGTGGCATGATAATAGGCGTTCGCCTTGATACTGCCCGTTTCTGTATAGTGAGCTGCGTTGGCAGCCAGATGAGTAATCACACGTCCCAGACTATCCGTGTCAATGTCCACGATCATGGAATCGTAGGTGCAGGAGATGCCTATTTCCACATCCGGCTTGAGATACTTGCTCCATCCCATCTGCAGGCTGGCGTTGAAGAGCGGTACGAAGTCGATAAACTCCTTCTTGTATTCCACCATTTTGGCATCCAGTCTCGAAAGGAAGAGGATGTCGTTGATGAGGTTCAGCAGGATATTGGTGTTCTTTTTGATTTCTTCAATAAAGATACTCTCGTCTTCAGGTGCATGCTCGCTGTCGAAGAGTTCGGCAAACCCGATTACGGCATTCAGTGGGGTACGTATCTCGTGGCTCATGTTTTTGAGGAAGGCATTTTTGATGGTTTCGGCCTCCAGCGCCTTCTTCGACTCCTTCTCTAACAGCAATTCCGTTTCCTTCATTTCGCTGATGTTTCTGCAGAGTCCGAAATAATGGTCCACCTTTTTCTCCTTATTATATATAGGAATGGCAGTAAACGACATGAACTGTGTTCTCTTGCCCTCGTCCTTGAGTATGGTTTCTAAAGAGATGACGATAGAACGGTCTTCGCGCTTGTCCATCGCCTCGAAAGCCTTGATGGCCTTGAACCACTCGTTTCGATGCAGCAGTCGAAGTGCCCGCAGCTGTGTCAGAACGAAGGGCTCTTCACGCATGTTGGGCATCACCACCAGTTCCTTTTTGTCGGGATAATAGTAAGCCACATTGATGTCGCTTTCGTCCAGCACATAGTTGATGTTATCCACATAATCCTGAATGTTTTTGGTCGCATCTTCAATCATCTTTGACAGCCGTTTCTCCTGCTGGATGGATTGTACCATGTCAGTGATGTCCGAACCGACGCAGATATAGCAGTCGATGTTTCCCTGCTTGTCGAGGATGGGAATAAGAGCTGACTGATAGTACATCATGCCCGTTCTTCCGGTGATGGATAGCTTTCCCTCCTGTTGCAGTTTTGTCAGGTCAGTGATGGACGAAGAGAACTGCACCTCTCGTTGGTTCAGGTTGATACCTGTCAGCGGTGCAATCTTGTTGATATGCAGGTGTGCTCTTGCCGCCGTTTCCCTGCTTTTGATTTGCAGGGTTTTGATGGCTCTGTCGTTCATCTCCAGCAGATAGCCGTCCTTGTCAAAATAAGCCATGTCCACCATGGCGGTGTTGAAGAGGTTGAACAGCATGGACAGCTTCTTCTGGTTGTTCTGCTTGCGTATGTGTTCGGCGGTGATGTCGCGCTGCGTTCCCAGCAGCACGGCGGGTTTGCCGTTGGCAGAGCGCAAGACGGAGATGTTCAGTTTGTAGAATCTCGTCTGCTGGTCCACCACTCCTTCCAGAATAAAGGTGTCGGTATCTGTCTCCCCCTTCAGAATGCGGCTGATGACGTTGTCTATCCGCTTGAATATCTTTTCGTTATAGAAAGAAGGCAAGTCCATTGAGTTGTAGGTGGATATCTCTGTTGCTCCATTGCTGATGGTGGTAAAGGTTGTCGTCTTGACATCATAGGTCCACAACGTAATCTTTCCCGACTGCAGATACAGTTGCAGTCGTTTGTTTTTCTTTTCAAGCAACGCCTTGGCTTTTCTTGCCCGATAGCGGTATACGATGTTGAAGGAGATGATGACCACCAGCAACAGGGCCAGTACGATCAGCAGGTTCCATATCCAGAGTGGAATGCCCGACTCTTTGTATTCGGGATAGAACCATTTGTTCTTGAGCGGCTGAATCTCGTCGTTAATCACCATTTCGTTATATACGCTGTCTACCGTTGCCAGCAACAGTGAGTCATTCGACATGAAATGATATTCGCCGTGCGGCATGGCCACGGGTGTCAGTTTCAGGTTGTTCAGCTCATAGTGGTTCTTCAGCCATTTCAGCGAGAGGGTATTCCACAATACGGCGTCGCTGTCGCTGACATTGGCTCGGAAGGCAGCCTCCTTCATGTCATCGTATGGGATGGCGAGGTTTTTGGCCCCTCTCTTGATCATGAGGTTATGACTGAAACTGTTTTTGTGTACGATGAGCCGTTCCTGTCCCAGCTGGTCAACCCTGGTGATGCGGGTAGGGTTGCGTTTGGGCGAAAGAATACTGTGTGTGAAGAGACAAACCACATTGTTGCCATAACGGGCGATACTGTCATGATAGGCTGCTTTCATGCCCAGTATCAGGTCCGACTTTCCGTTTTTCAGGTCATCGTAAGCATCCTTGCTGTGTTTCAGTCGGATGATATAGGGAATCTTCAGCCGGTGCATGATGGCTTTTGTCAGGTCGATGTTGAACCCGGCAGGTTCGCCTTCGTCATCCAGGAAGGCGTATGGCCACAAGTCCCATGCGTCCTCATAGACCAATGGGTGTTCTTCGGTATATAGGTTCAGATCCTTATGTGATTGGGCGAAGGTAAAGCCTGTAGTGCATAAGGCCAGTAGGTATAGAAGCGAGATAAGTCTTTTCAATGTAGCCATCAATCGCAGTAAATAGGTTTGTTTTTAGTTGATGGCAAAGTTACGTAAAAAAATCAAATTACAAAAGAAAAATATCACTTTTTATTGTTTTTAATGTTAAAGTGGAAGCAGATGCCCCCGTTCTCGTTGCTTGTGGCGGCAATATTTCCTCCATGCAGCAGTACGGCATTCTTGACGATGGCAAGTCCGAGACCTGTACCTCCCAGTTTTCTGCTTCGTCCCTTGTCCACTCTGTAGAAGCGTTCAAACAGTCGGGCGAGGTGTTCGGGAGCCACTCCCACGCCGTTGTCGCTGAAGTCAAAGTCCCATCCTTGCGCTGTTTCCTTGGCGCGCAGGGTGATGGTCGTATTCTCTCCAGCATACGCGATGGCATTGTCTGTCAGGTTGCGGAAGATGCTGTAGAGCATGGAGGTGCATCCCCTGACGGGTATCGACTCGGGCAGTTGGTTGTCCATGCGCATCTTCTTCTGCTGCAGTGCCAGCGCCGTCTCCTGTTGTATCTGGCTGACGAGGCGTGCGATGTCCACGTCTTCAAAAGTCATCATTTCGGGCGCATCGTCCAGTCTGTTGAGAGTGGATATGTCGGTAAGCAGGCTGGACAGTCGGATGCTCTGTGCGTAGCATCGGTCCAGAAACTGCAGTCGGGTCTTTTCGTTGATATGGTCGTTTTGCAGGATGGTTTCCAGATATCCCTGAATACTTGCCACGGGTGTTTTCAGTTCGTGTGCGATGTTTTGTGTCAGTTGCCGTTTCAGCAGGTTCTGTTCCTCCTTGGTATGCTGCAGCCGCAGGTAGAGTTTGATGATATACTCAGAAATCTCTCCCAGCTCGTCATCGGGAAACTCAGCCAGGTCTTCCGTCTCCAAGTTCTCGTTGTGGTCAGCCCTTCTGGCAAAAACGCGCAGGTTGTCGATGTTGCGGCTTAGTCGGTGAATAAACCGGTATAGCACCGCGGAGAGTGCGAGCATGATGGCGAGGGCGAACCAGATGAAGTGTTGGTCTGTCTGCAGCGACTCAGCCAGGCTGTTGTCGTATGGCAGAGCGCTTCGGATGATGATGTTGTCATCGGGAAAAAAGGTGGCAGAATAGAAGAAGACCCCGTTCAGGGTATGGCTGTTTCGGCTGATGTCATATCCCGAACCCTTCTTCAGAGCCTCTGCCACCTCCTTTCGGTTGCTGTGGTTCAGGATATTGCCGTAGTCTTTCCTTTCGTTGTCATAGACCACTTCTCCTTTTCTGTCAATCAGTGTCACTCTGATGCGTGGCATCCTGTGTGATGCCACGAAGCGGTCTGTCAGGCTGTCGTTCAGCATGCCCTTTTCCTGTTGCAGAGCATCATGCAGCCTGATGTTGTAATCCTGCAGTTTCAGGTTGAGCATGTCCGTCTTATATTCCTTCTCGCGTGCCTGCTGGAAAACGATGAAGAAGGCGGCAAGAATGACGAAGAGTGAGAGAACGCTCCAGAAGAGTCGTCGTCCGAGCGAATGGTGTTGAACGTCGGTGTTGGTCATGGGTTTAGGTTATTCTTCAAACAAGTATCCGAATCCCAGTCGGGTGACGATACATTTCGAATAAGGTCCGATTTTCTTGCGCAGTCGGGTGATGTTCACGTCGACGGTTCGGTCGAGAACCAGCACGTCGCTGGGCCATACCTTGTTGATCAGTTCCTGTCGTGAGAAGACACGCCCCCTTTCGTCGAGCAGGGTGTGCAGGAGTTCGAATTCCGTTTTCGTAAAGGGCACCACCTCGCCGTCCACCGTCACCGTCTTGTTGTTCAGGTTCAGTTGCAATCCCATGTATTTCACCATGGAGACGGGCTGCTCCTGACTGCTGTCGGCAGTACGTCTGATGACGGCCCTCACCCTGACCATGACCTCTCGGATGGAGAAAGGTTTGGAAATATAGTCGTCAGCTCCCAGGTTGAATCCCGTTACCAAGTCGTTTTCCGTATCTCTTGCCGTCAGGAATATGACGGGTATGTGACTGGTAGCGCCGTTGGCTTTCAGTTTTTTAGCCAGTGCAAACCCCGACATTTCGCCCATCATCACATCCAGTAACAGCAGATGGAAAGAGGGGAGATTCAGCTTCAATGCCTCTTCGGCCGAGTTCGCTGTCTCCACCTCATACCCTTCTGTCTCTAAGTTGAATTTCAGGATTTCACACAGGTCTTCCTCGTCGTCGACCACCAGGATGCGGTACTTCACGTCTGTCATACTTGTTACATTTTTTGTTTGATGCTGCAAAAGTAATGAATATTCTGAATAACCGCCCCTGTTTTTGTGTTACAAATCCGTTAAAACTTTCATTGTCTCGTCCACACCCTTTCCATTCACCCTGACAAGCAGGATGCCGCGCACTCTGGGAAGAGTCAGCGCCGTAGTAGTTCCGTAGAAGGGATGGTTGGCGATTAGATTACCTTGCGCGTCATATATGCTGGCATGAAAATGCTGGTTGCTCTCCTCCGCAGTTACCGTCAGCAGCAGGGTTCCCCCTTGGGTACGTATCAGTTTCAGGCGGCTGCTCTCCGGTGTTGTCAGAGTCTGGATGTCGAGAGTCTGTTCACTCCATTCGTAGGCACCCAGGTCGGGAGCGCTGCCTTCGTAGTCGATGCCAGCCACCTCTATGCCTCGATAGATGGTGCCGCTGACAGGCGTACCCTTGTCAATCAGTCGGGCATCCTTCTTCAGTCGGGCAAAGCTAGAATAGGGCAGAGAACCGTCGGGCTGTCTCTCACCCATCAGTTCGGCATGGTTGGTGATGTTGACAAACTGGTCAGGCGAAGCAGAGCGGAACTCACAGGTAATGACGCTCATGCCCGTCAGTGTCGAATCCACCTGGAATCGTCCGTATTGTCCGTATTTGCCGTCTTCGCCGGGTTTGGGCAGCCCCGTGTTCTTGTCTAACTTGTCTGTCGTGGCATTGTCGTTGATGGCGATACAGTTGGTCAGCCTTACCTCATGTCCCGTGGCGATACTCTCGTAGATGCGGTAAGAGTAAGCCTTGTCGCTGATGCTCTTGAGAGTCATGCCCGTACAGTTGTTCATGATGATGTCGCCGGCATTGTGGTTTTGGTCAAACCCCTTGGCTTTGTTGCAGATGGCAAGACAGCGGTTCATGTAGACGTTCATGGCCCCCTGGTCGCTTCCCATCTTGAATCCATTGCCGTTGCCGTCGGGTGCGATGGTGTTTTCGTCCAGAAAACCGTTCTTGTAGGTAATACAGTTCTCCATGATGATGGTCTTGTTGTCTCCGAAACCGCCGTCTTTCTTGAAGAACACATCCCATCCGTCGTCAGAGTTCAGCCACGCCCTGCATCCATAGAAATAGTTGCCGTCGCCCACAGAAATCTTCGGGGCAAAACCGTCGGCATCCCCCTGTCCTTCGTCACAGTTCAGGTACGAGTCACAGTTGATGATACGGTTGTTCGAAGCCAGGTTTTTCAGCTGCAGCCCCGTGTCTCCGTTGCGGTAGAAGTTACACTCCTCGATGATGTTGTCATGAGCCTGTTCGTTCGCATTGATCACGTCACTGGCAGACCCGCCCGTAGGTTTGTTACGCTCTATCAGCATACCGTTGTCGCTGGCATTGGTGATGTCAATGCGGTAGAAGTGCCAGTAGCTGCCACAGAGCCGTATGCCCTGGTAGGGGTTGTCCGAGTGTCCGTGGTAAGGCATGGCAGAGAAGTCGAGCGTAGCCCTTCCGTCTTTGGCAAAGACATGTATGTATTTTTCTTCTGTTCCGTGGTTGTAGATGTTGATGCGGTCGTCATAGACGTACGTACCGGCAAGCATATAGATGGTGTCTCCCGGCTGAGCCAGGTCTGCCGCCTTTTGCAGCGAATAGAAGGGAGCCATCTCCGAACCGTCAGCAAAATCGTCGTTGCCCTTGGGAGAGCAGTAGAAGATATGGTCGGTAAAATCCGAAATCACCAAGTCGCCGGTAGTCACGCTCCTCTCCTCTCCATATCCTGTACCAGCCTTGTTGGTCATGAACGACCTGTAATAGTAGGTCGTGTTAGGCAGCAGTTTCATGACAGCTTCAAAGTCACCGTCGTCACTGATGGAGGAGCTGAGAGCCTTCGAGGCATTCTCGATGGTAGGCTGGGGTTGTGTGGCATAAACCACACCAGCCAAAGTAGGCTGTGCACCGCCATTGTCGGTCATGATACCCCCTGTATAGGCAGCTAATGTCTTGTGGTCGGTTGATACGACGTTCACCTTCGCCTTCTTGGTAGAGATGACGGGCAGGGTAGCATCGGCGGTTTGGAAAGAACGAACCTCCCCGTAGCCCGTCCCGGCACCCGTGATAGCGTAAGCACGGTAGTAGATGGTAGAGCCAGCCTCCAGATTGCCCAGTACGACGCTGAATGGAGTCTTGCTTGCCTTCACCTTGTTGTCAGCTCCTGATGGGGTAGCGTTCGTGTCGCTCCAGCATATACCCCATTCAACCATCTCCTTGTCGCCGGGGTCGTCAATGCTTCCGCTGACGCAGGCAGAAGTCTTGGTGATGTTCGTAGCCTCCCCCGTCGTCATGGAGGCTTTAGTTCCAGCCGCCAGTATGCTCACGCTGATGTTGTCAACGTCGGCATCAGCCGACCCCTCGTTAGCCAGTTTGATGCGGTTCACCTTGATGCTGTTGATGTCGACGGTGTTTTTGTAGGAGCTGTTGTCCGTTGTCACCTCCTCTAACTTCTCCCAGCTTTTGCCGCCGTCTTCCGAGGTATAGACGGTAATCTTTCTCTTGCCTCGTCCTTCCATGAAGAAGAGCTGTTTGGCACCGCGGTCGAGCAGAGGAAGAACCACGTAGCTGCCGTTGTTCTTGGTCATGCGCAGGTCTTTCTCTCCCATCCCTTCGCGCAGATAGGAAGCGTTAGAACCCTTGCTGGCATTCACATAAATCCATTCGCCGTAAGGCTCTTGGAAATACTGTTCTGTAGCTGTTCGACTGGAAGGATAGATGTTAGTATCTTCAAAGTCGTGAGTAAAATAGAGCGGGTCGTCTTGTGCGGAAGCGTTCATGGAAACCGTCATGAAGGCCAGTATAACCGCCAACCTCAGCATTCGATAGTAAAAATAGTTCATTTGTAGTTTGTTTAGGTTAATAATCGTTTGCAAAGATAGTGCAAGTCGAAGACAATACAAAATAAAAATCAACTTTTTTATTTTTATTGTTGAGATGCCGCCTATCTTATCTAAA
>CAMAHD010000028.1 GCA_945834405.1 uncultured Prevotella sp.
TGCAGTGGCAGTCGTATTAGGTTGCGCAGCCCGAACCGGAGCTACCTGCGGGGCTCTCTTCACGGGTCTGGGCTGTTGCAACATGTTCTTGAACAGGGTTTTCAGTCTGCGGGGGCGTCGCCCCGCCACGGGGGTGTCGTCGGCTTGTGTCAGCTGTGCCACTTCTATCAGTGTCAGTTCTACGAGCAGACGCTTGTTGTTGCTGCTGCGGTAGTTGATGTCGCAGTTGTTCAAGATGCGCAGAGCCTGATACAGAAAACGGGTGTCACATTGTTTAGCCTGTTCCTGATAGCGCTGTCGCTGACTGTCACTGACTTCGAGGAGCGTCAGGGTACTCTCGTCCTTTGCCATCAATACATTACGTATGTGTTTGGCAAGTCCCAGTGCCAGTTGCCCCGGTTCAAAGCCATTGTTCACAATCTTGTTCAGCTGGACCATCACCTCTGCCACCTTATTCTGTATGCTCAGGTCTACGATGTTGAAATAGACCTCCGAGTCCAACACGTTCAGGTCTTCCACCACCTTCTGATAGGTGATGTTTCCCTGACAGAAACTGACAGCTTGGTCGAAGATGGACAAGGCATCGCGCATACCTCCGTCAGCCTTTTCTGCGATGACAGCCAGCGCCTCCTCTTCATAACTGATACCTTCCTGTTCTGCCACATGTTTCAGATGAGCCACCGTATCTTTTACGCTCATCCTTTCAAAGTCATAAATCTGGCAGCGAGAGATGATGGTGGGCAACACCTTGTGTTTCTCTGTGGTAGCAAGTATGAATACCACGTGTGCCGGTGGTTCTTCCAGTGTCTTGAGGAAAGCGTTGAAGGCACCTGCCGACAGCATGTGGACCTCGTCGATGATGAAAACCTTGTATTTGCCCACCTGAGGCGGAACCCTTGTCTGTTCCGTCAGTGAGCGGATGTCATCTACAGAGTTGTTGCTGGCGGCATCCAGTTCAAATATGTTGAACGAGCGCTGTTCGTTAAAGGCTTTGCAACTTTCACATTCGTTACATGCCTCGCCATTCTCTTTGGGTGAAAGACAATTGATGGTCTTGGCAAAGATGCGGGCACACGTCGTCTTGCCCACGCCCCTCGGACCGCAGAAAAGGTAGGCATGAGCCAGTTTGCCGCTTTTGACGGCGTTCTTCAAGGTCGTTGTCAGTGCGCTTTGTCCCACCACGGTATCGAAGGAACTGGGGCGGTATTTGCGTGCCGAAACAATATATTCTCCCATAATAAGTCTGTTTTGTGGCTACAAAGATAAATATAAGTTTCGACATCTCAAAATAAAAGGGCTTCTACTTACGTTATAAAACTGAAAACAATCTAATCATCCAATACAGATAGCTATGACAAATCATTCTACCAGAAACGCTGTTGTTGCCCTTACGGTGCTAATCCTCTCTTTGTTGGCATTGCCATTGGAAGCTCAGAATCATGTTGACCTTTCCGGCGAGTGGCAGATAACATTCGGTGGCAAGCAGACTGCCATCCGTTTGCCAGGCTCCATGCTGACAAATGGTTTGGGCGACGAGGTGACCGTAGAAACCCGATGGACAGGAAGTCTCTATGACTCTTCTTTCTATTTCAATCCTTACATGGCGAAATATCGTGAGCCGGGTAAGATGAAATTCCCCTTCTTTCTTACTCCTTCGCGCCATTTTACCGGCGAGGCGGTCTATACGCGTACGGTCAGTATACCCAAAAAGTGGCGTGGCTCTCGCGTCATTCTCTTTTTGGAGCGTCCACACATTGAGACCACTGTGTTTGTCAATGGCAAGCAGGCAGGCAGAGACTCTTCTCTCAGTGTCCCCCACGAGTTTGATGTCACCTCTTTCCTGCAGTATGGCAAAGCGAACGAGATTTCTATCCGTATCTATAATGGTATAGAAAACGTATGTGTAGGACAGGATTCGCACAGTGTTACCGACCAGACTCAGGGAAACTGGAACGGTATAGCAGGAAGAATGCAGCTGCAAGCCCGTCCGCATACGTATATCAGCAACGTTCAGGTATATCCTCATGCTACAGCACGAACCATCGACGTGGCTGCCGAGGTAACGGGCGAGGTCAGGAAAGGAAAGCTGAGGCTGACGGTCAGCGAAGGAACTGAGGCAGGGGGACGCATCGTCTACGATGCCCAGCATCCTTTGGCTGAGAGAATCACCCTGCAGCTGCCTTCCGAGGTCAAGCTATGGGATGAGTTCTCTCCCCAGCTCTATACGCTGACAGCCGTTTTGGGTAAAGATACGGTACGTACCAGCTTCGGTTTGCGAGACATCAGCATCAGCGGTCGCCAGTTCTATATGAATGGTCATCCCATCTGGATGAGAGGAACCGTGGGCAACTGCTGCTTCCCCCTGACGGGTTATCCGCCAACCGACGAGGCTTCATGGTTGGCCATATTCAGAAAATGCAAGGAATACGGACTCAACATGATGCGCTTCCATTCCTATTGCCCTCCGGAGGCGGCTTTCAGCGCTGCCGACAAGCTGGGCTTCTACTTGCAGCCAGAGGGTCCCTCCTGGCCCAATCACGGCGTCAAGTTGCGTCGTGGCATGTCCATCGACCGTTATCTGCTGGAAGAAACGCAGCGCATGGTACGTCTCTATGGTAATCACCCCTCTTTCTGTATGCTGGCTGCCGGCAATGAGCCTGCCGGCGACTGGGTAAAATGGTGTATAGACTTTGTGGACTATTGGCATCAGACAGGTGATACGCGCCGTGTCTATTGCGGAGCATCGGTAGGCGGCGGTTGGGCATGGGATGCCAACAGCGACTATCACGTCAAGGGAGGCGCGCGAGGTTTGGATTGGGACAAGAAGAAACCCCAGTCAGCCGATGACTATTATGACCAGATGTTGCGCCCGCGTAACTTCAAGACTGCCCACATGCCAGCAGCTTCTCTGACCAACGACACGCTCCCCGATGGTCGTATAGAACAGGTGAACAACAGTCCTATCCTGGCACATGAGCAAGGGCAGTGGTGTGCTTTTCCCGATCTGAAGGAAACCAGTCAATATACAGGAGCCTATAAGGCATATAACTTTGATATCTTTGGCGACCTGCTGCGTGACCATGGCATGGCTTCGCAAGCAGAACGCTTCTTGAAGGCCAGTGGAAAGTTGCAGACATTGGCATATAAATACGAGACGGAGCGTAATCTCAGAACTCCGGACTATGCCGGTTTTCAGTATCTTGGACTCAACGACTACAGCGGTCAGGGAACAGCACTTGTGGGAGTGCTCAATGTCTTTTGGCGTGAAAAAGGCTATTGCACTGCTTCAGACTGGACCCAATTCTGTTCGCCCGTTGTTCCATTAGCTCGTTTTCCTCAGTTTGTTTTCACTTCAGACGATACGCTTCGAGTGCCTGTCGAGTTATACAATGCTTTCTCAGAGCCATTGACCGATGTGCGTATCAGCCTTTCGATAGCCGAGGAGTCGGGTAGGGAAGTGTGGCATCGTGATGCCTCTTTTGCTTCGATACCTTTAGGCAAGAACCATCTGTTGGGCGAGGTGGAAAAGCAGTTGTCCTCATGCCAGACGCCTGCCCGATATACGCTTCGTGCCACAGTGCGCTCTGCCAATGCGCCAGAGGCATCCAACAGCTGGGACTTTTGGGTTTATCCTTCAGCAGTAGAGATGCCGGAAGCAAAAGATGTCTATATTTCCGACACACTGGATTCCAAAGCATTGGCAGTCTTGCAAAAAGGAGGCACGGTGTTGCTGACAGCCGCAGGCAAGGTGCGTTATGGCAGCGATGTAAAGCAGACCTACTTGCCTGTTTTCTGGAATACCAGTTGGTTTAAGATGCGTCCTCCACATACTACGGGAGCAGCCATCGATTCTCTGCATCCCCTTTTCCGTCATTTCCCTACCGAGTCATGGGCTAATCTGCAGTGGTGGGAGTTGCTGAACAGAGCTCAGGTCATGAATCTGAGTTCCTTCCCCACGGCTTATCAGTCGCCCATCCAGCCGATAGATACATGGCATATCAGTCGCAAATTGGGTATGTTGGTTGAGGCTCAGGTGGCAGGCGGTCGTTTGTTGATGACTACAATGGATATCACCAACAATCTGTCAGCACGTCCCGTGGCTCGACAGATGCGTAAGGCGATATTGGAGTATATGCAGAGTGAGTTCTTCAACCCTTCACTCCAGCTGGATTCACAGGTGATAACCCAACTGTATGAAGAAGAGGCGCCTGCCGTGAACATGTTTACCAATGATTCTCCCGACGAACTAAAACCAAAAATCAAATAATCCTATGATGATATCCTGCTGATGATGGGCTTTTTGGCTCATCATCACAGGCAATCATACTTCATGACAATAGCTATTCTTGCTTGACGAGAATAGCTATTCATATTTGATAACAATAGCCATTCTTATTTGTTAAGAACAGGCTATTTGTGTTTGATAAGAACAGGCATTCGATTTATGTTTCGCAGTGGCGAATGTACGTTCACCATTGCGAAACGTACGTTCACCACTGCGAAACATACGTTCGCCACTGTGAAACATAAAATCAACTGAGCTTCAGAAGAACTTCAGAGTGAACTTATAATGAAATACAATAGCTCCTTACAAAGAAACTAGATACTTCGAATGAAACACCGTGATGACAGTTGTTTGTCCGAAAGATGTTATCTTAGTGATGATAAAGCAATTACTTATTTCCTTTTCGAACATAAGTAAATGCCGAGCAGGATGCAGGCGGTGCCGATGAGGAAGTAAGGAGTGATTTGCTCACCTAGTATGAGCCAAGCAAATAGGATGGTGGTGATGGGATTAAAATAGACCCAGTTGGTGGCGGTAACTGCTCCCAGTTTGACCATGCACCAGTTCCAGGTGAGGTAGCAGATCATGGAGGCGACACATCCCAAAAACAAGAGATTGCCCCACACGGATGGACGAAGCAACAGCTGAAGGGAAGGAAAGCCGGGGTCGAAGAGATAATAAGGGAGAATGGTTACCAATCCATAGAAAAAGACCTTGCGTGTGATGTATAGCGTAGGGAAGTGTCCGCCTACACGTTTCATCAGCAACGAATAAACAGCCCAACACAAACAGGCAGAGAATGCCAAAAGGTCACCCAAGGGCGAAAGATGAAGGACGAAATGGCCGTTGAGGACAACCACCGCCATTCCTACGAAAGCCAGCAGCGAGCCACCTAACTCGCGTCGGGAAAAACGCTCCGTCTGAGGATAGCACAGGGAGATAAGCAGCATGGCAAATAAAGGACAGGCACAGACAATCAAGGAAGTGTTTGTTGCCGTAGTAAAGAGCATGGCTGCATTCTCCGTCAGGAAATAGAGCGAGCCTCCCGTGAGTCCCAGTCCTGCCATGACCAGTTCGTCTTTCCAGCAGAAGCGAGGACCCTTCCCTTTGCCTGTCATCGTGGTGAACAGCAGCAACAGCAGGTATGCAAGGAGAAAGCGCAGCGTAAAAATATGTGCGGGCGAAAGCCCCTGCATCAGCAGAAGCTTCGTCCACACAAATGTAGTGCCCCAAATGGCAATGGTGAGGAAAGCCACCAGGTGTGCCACGACATTATTTGAGCCTTTCGATATCTTGGCGCACATTTTCGCGTATTTTCGTGAGATATTGTTTCATCCCCTTTGCATCCTTGCTGTCGATGATGTCGAGCAGTTCTTTCAGTTGCTCGCGTATCTGTTCCACCTGACTGCTGGTGTAGGGGTTGAATAGAATCTCCTGTAGCAGATAGTCGTCCTCGTTGAGAACTCCTTTGGCTATCTTCAGATGGCGTTTGAAGGTTGTTCCCGGTGCATCTTGGTGCTTCATCACTGCTGCAAAGACAAAGGTGGAGACAAAAGGAATACTCAGCGAGTAAGCCACCGTGCGGTCGTGCTCGTCGAATGAGTACTCGTAGATGTTAAGCCCCAGTCTTTGGTAGAGGTCTTTGAAGAAGATGCGTCCCATGTAGTCTCCCTCGTTGATGATGATGGCATTCTCTTCGGAAAGTTGCTGCAGGTTGGCGAAGGTAGGTCCGAACATCGGGTGGGTAGATACATAGGGATGTCCACTCTGCTGATAAAAGTCCTTCAGGTTGGTCTTCACCGATGAAATGTCGCTGATGATGCAGTCGTCGGGAAGATAGGGTAGCACCTCCTTGAATGCCGGAATGGTGAATTTCACGGTTACGGCATTGATGACCAGTTCGGGTGCGAACGCCTTCACCTCCTCCAGAGAAGTGAAGCGTTGGCAGTTATAGGTGAAGCGCATTCGTTTGGGGTCTTTCTCGTAGACCGCCGTCTCGTGGTCGAAACTGAGCAGGTCGAGAAAGAAGCTTCCCATCTTTCCTGCGCCCATGACAAGTATCTTCATCGGGTTGTCGTCGTTTACTTGTTGATGATTTCAATCTGCTGTCTGACAGACTCTTCGTGTATGCCTTCAAAGACCTTGGCTACAAATTCGGGATCCATGCCGCAGAGCGCACCTTGTGCTCCTCGTTTTTCCAGAATCTCGTTGTATCGTGCTGCTTGCAGGACAGTCATGTTGTGTTCCTTCTTATACTGACCTATCTCGCGGCATACGCGCATACGCTTAGCCAGCAGTTCCATCAGCTGGTTGTCCAGGTCGTCAATCTGGTGGCGAAGCTGCACGATGTCCTCCGTCGTAACAGTATCGTCACGAACGACCAGCAGACTCAGTATATAGTCCAGAACATCCGGGGTTACCTGTTGCTTGGCATCGCTCCAAGCCTTGTCAGGGTCACAGTGGCTTTCCACGATAAGACCGTCAAAGCCCAGGTCCATAGCCTGCTGACACAGGGGGGCTACCAGCTCTCTTCTTCCGCCGATATGGCTGGGGTCGCAGAAGATGGGCAGGTCTGGTATGCGTCGGTGCAGCTCGATAGGTATCTGCCACATGGGCAGGTTGCGGTAGATTTTCTTGTCATAGCTGGAGAAGCCACGATGGATAGCACCCAGACGCTTGACACCTGCCTGGTTGATGCGTTCCATGGCACCTATCCACAGCTCCAAGTCGGGATTGACGGGATTCTTTACAAGTACAGGCACGTCTATGCCTCTCAGTGAGTCGGCAAGAGCCTGCATGGCAAAGGGGTTGGCGGTGGTGCGTGCTCCTATCCAGAGGATGTCCACTCCATATTTGAGAGCCAGTTCTACATGCTCGGGAGTAGCTACTTCTGTAGCCACCATCATGCCCGTTTCTTCCTTCACTTCTTTCATCCAGGGCAGAGCCGTCTCGCCGTTGCCCTCAAAGCCTCCCGGTTTGGTGCGAGGTTTCCATACACCGGCACGGAACATGTGGCATCCTTTAGCTGCCAGATCCTTGGCGGTGTTCATCACTTGCTCTTCTGTTTCGGCTGAGCAGGGGCCTGCTATTACAAATGGGCGCTCATAGTCGCATGGCAGCACCAGTTTTTCTAATTCCAGTTCCATAGTCTTAAAGTCTATATTGTCTGTTGTTTATATGTTTACTTTTGTTCGGTTAGATTCAATTATCTCCTTTTATCTTCACTTATCTCCCTTTATCTCCTTTTTTATTCCCCTCTGCCAAATACTTCCTGTATTCTGTGCAAAGCGGTTTCAATCTTGTCTTCTTTGGCACAAAGAGAGATGCGGATGTATCTGTTGCCGTTACTTCCGAAGATGAAGCCAGGGGTGATGAAGACTCGAGCTTCGTGCAATACTTTTTCGGTCAGTTCCTCGCAGTTGGAGTATTGTTCCGGAATCTTTCCCCAAAGGAACATGCCCACTTGGTTAGGGTCAAAGTAACAACCCAGCGTCTGCATGATTTTCTCGGCATAAACCCTTCTGCGACTGTAGGTTGCGATATTGGCTTCTTCGTGCCATTCGGGAGAGTTGCGGTAGGCTTCGGCTGCAGCCAGTTGGATGCCTCTGAAAGTACCGCTGTCGATGTTGCTTTTTATTTTCAGAATCCAGCTGATAAAGGTAGGATTGCTGGCACACAGTCCCACGCGCCATCCTGGCATGTTATGGCTTTTCGACATGGAGTTGAACTCGATGCAACAGTCTTTGGCTCCCGGTATCTGCAAGAGCGACATCGGGTGTTTGTTCAGAATAAAGGAATAGGGATTGTCGTTCACGACAACGATATGGTGTCTTCTGGCGAAGTCGACCAGTTTTTCGTAAGTCTCCTTCTGTGCATTGCCTCCCGTAGGCATGTTGGGATAGTTTGTCCACATCAGGCGCACACGACTGAGGTCCATGTTCTCCAGTTCGTCGAAGTCCGGCTGCCATGCGTTATCTTCCCTCAGGTTGTAGTTCACCACTTTGGCTCCGAGTATCTTGCTCAGAGAGGTGTAGGTAGGATAGCCGGGATTAGGAACCAGCACTTCTTCGCCGGGATTGACGAAGGCGAGTGTGACATGCAGAATACCCTCTTTGGAGCCAATCAGTGGCTGCACTTCCGTTTTGGGGTCCAGCTCTACTCCGTACCAACGCTGGTAGAATGCGGTCATGGCTTCCCTCAGTTCGGGCGTACCCATCGTGGGCTGGTAGCCATGTGCCTGAGGCTGTCGTGCCACTTGGCAAAGGGTTTCGATGGTTTTTTCGGAAGGAGGCATGTCCGGACTGCCGATGGCGAGGCTGATGATGTCCTTGCCTTCTTCGTTCATCTTTGCCACCTCTTTCAGTTTCCTGCTGAAGTAGTATTCGCTGACTTCCTGTAACCTGTCAGCTGGTTTGATATGATTGTCCATGAGATAATGATTTTTCGTGATGGTAAATGGGTTATCTGCCTACATATTCGCCCAGAATCTTCAGTTCGCGTGTCAGTGGGGCGATAGCGTCAATGCTCTGTCGGTAACGGGTTAGGTTGTCGTAAGTCACATCGACATAAAACAGGTATTCCCATTCGTGACCGATGATGGGCAATGACTGGATTTTGGTCAGATTGATTTTATAGAAGGATAGGATGCTGAGAACCTGTGAGAGTGAGCCTTCCTCATGTGGCAGCGCAAATACCAGGCTCGACTTGTCCGTCTTGTCTAAGGGGCGTAGGAAGTCGGCTTTCTGCGGATTGCAAACCACCAGGAAACGGGTGAAGTTATGCTTGTTGTCCTCAATATGGTTTTCCAGTATCTTCAGTCCGTAAAGCTCGGCGGCAGCAGCACTGCAGATGGCAGCCCATCCCCGGCAGTTGTTCTCTGCGATGTATTTGGCAGAACCGGCAGTGTCCTCACATTCTACAGCCTTGAGTGTCGGATGGTTGGCGAGGAATCCGCGACACTGCATCAGTGCAACGGGGTGGGAGTGAACTTCCTGTACCGTCTCCCAGTTGTCTTCGGGCAGGCAGCATATACAATGTGAGATGTGCAACTTATGTTCGCCCACGACAGTGGTGCCGGAATCGCGGAGCAGCTCATAATTGTGCAGCAGGCTTCCGGCAATGGTGTTTTCAATGGCCATCATGCCGATGACGGTAGGGTCGCGTTTGATGTTCTCGAACACTCCCTCGAAGGTGGCACAGCATATCAGCTGTACTTGTTCGTCATGGAAGTACTCGTGTGATGCGATGTCATGGAACGACCCTATCAGTCCCTGTATGGCTATTCTCTTCATGGTTCTATGTCTTGTTGTTGTTGTCTTCTTGATTAAAAAGTCCCGCCTCATTTGAACTGAAGCGGGACCTTGGTGTGATGTCTATCCTTTGTTGAGGATTCTATCCTTAGTCATAAGTTGAACTTACACGCAACTTCCCGCTCCACAGTTCCCTGCAAAGTAAAAGTAAAAGCTGTAAAAGTAGGCGTTCAGTACACTCATGTTGTTTTCTTTTTTATTGTTTTCGATGCAAAAGTATAATAAATCCTTGAACTATACAAATAAATTGCAAGAATTTTTCTCATATAAGTTACTTTTTTTCGCAAAAGGGCGATTCGGGCTTATTCAGATACCCAATGGGTTGATGAAGCTGTACGCCTGTTTCACTTTGTGCTCGATACCTTCGGCAGAATACTCACCGCTGACATCTGCCAATGCCTCGGGGTTGATTTCCAGCACTTTCTTCAGGTCTTCCTGAGCTCCCTTGGTGTCGCCCGTTTCATATCTGGCCTGTCCTCGTTCGGTGAATGCTTCTACGCAGAAGGGATTGAGTTCGATGACTTGCGAGTAGATGGCGATGGCATTGGCATGGTTGCCAGCCTTGAGTTCTACACGTGCCTTGAGCATCAAGACATCTTCGTTGCCGGGATTGGCTCTTACCAGTTGGTCTGCATCTGCCGTAGCGCCTTGTATGTCGCCCAGCTGTAGCAGAGCCTTGCTTCTCATCATCAAGGCTATACCCATGCCAGGGTTCAAGGTCAGGGCTTTGGTCAATAAGGCAACGGCCTGAATGGCATTGGACATTCCCATCTGTGCCTGTGCACTCAGGAAGCAGGCTTCCGCGTTGGCCGGTGCCATCTGCATGGCTTTATTACAGATGGCATCCATGGAGGTGTAGTCTTCTTTCAGATGATAAATCCTTGCTACCTGCAGCAGAAGGGCAACATTGTCTGGTTCGGCATCGGTCAGAATCTGCAGTTGTTCGATAGCTTCGTCCAGACGACCGGTGCGTGTGAGCGCACGTGCCAGATAATCTCTTGTCTCCAGGTCGTCGTGAATCTGAAGTGCCTCGTTATAGCATCTGATGGCATACTCAAACTGTCCTATCTTGGCAGCTTTCACACCGTCGTATTTGAAGATGTTAAAGTTCTTCTCGTTGCTGTTCTTCTCTTTCTCTTCAGGTGTCTCCTGCTTACCTCCGAAGAGTGCGCTTAAAAATCCCATATACTATATATATAATAAGGTGTAACTTACGTGCTTGATGATGATGTTTGTTTAGTCATTTTGGAAGAGTGGGTCTTCGGGGGTAACCATGACCGGTTTCTGCTCACTCATCTTCAAGATGTCTGCCGGCACATATTTCTTGTTGATGACCAGTCTGAACATGTATTCTCTGAACCATCTGTCGCTCATGATCATGCAGCCGTTCTGTCCCCACGAACTTCCCCAGCTGTTTTCTACCTTCCATTTGGTGGCATTTCCGTTTTCGTCCAAGTCAACGGCACATAAGGTCATGGCGTGGGTCGACCCACTGTCGAAGGTGCTGATACGCTGTGCCTTGTCCATCCCGAAGGTCGTTCCGAAAAGGGCACCATAGTTGAAGTTCTCCGTATCTCCATAACCTCTCTGTCTGTCCAGCATCTTACCTACGTCGTACGAACTGTACATCTTCTTGCCGTCCTTCAGGGCAGTGATGGCCATCTTCTCGATGTCGTCCATAGGCAGGTTCAGGTATTTCCAGTTGTGTCCGTCGTAAACGTGCCTGTCGTAGTCCACTTCGTAGGTCTTGTAATAAGGTCGGCGAGGGTCATTCATCACCATGATGAAACGGCCGTTGATAGGTTCGCCTACCACTTCCTTGAAGAACTCTTGTGGAGTATAGCTGCGTTTCTTTCCTACGGTCTTTCCGTCTTTGTTCTTGAAAGCGTAGCTGAACTGTGTGGGAGGTTCGCCGATGGTCATTGCCAGCATCTTATAGATGACAGCCAGCATGCGTGTCTTTTCAGCCTTGATGTCGGCTGCTTTTTTCTTTTGGGCTACCATGTCGCGCAGTTGCAGGCCCTGTTCTCTTAGTTTGGACGAGATGAGGCGAGACATGCGTGAGGTGTTGTCGCTGGAGAAAGATTCCGGCATGACACTCTTGGGAACAAGACCATATTTGTCTGCCAGGTCGGCAACGCCGCAGAAGGTGCCACCGTCGTTCAGCGGATTCTTGAAGAAGAACTGCACTCTGGTATCATCCATAGGCTTGTCGGCACAATCGATGACCCCTTGCAGAAAAAGGTTGGCCTTCTCTAACTGGTCGTAGAAGAAAAGATGAGCCTGTGAGAACTCTACCCTCAAAGAATCAGTACGTTTGGCAAAATCAGCTCTCAGAACGTTCATGCCACTGAACATCCAGCATCTGCCGCTGCTCTTTTGGTCAGTGATGGATTGCTTAGGTGTTTCAACGCTGAATTCCGTATCCAGTTCTGTTGCGTTGGCATGGTTCTTGGCAAGGTTGTCAATGCTGTTAGAAGCGATGGCATTGGCAAGAGCTCTGTCTGTAGGGCTCATTTGCTGTGCCTTTCTGATTTCATTGAGCATCTGTTCTGAGATGCCGCCGTTGTTGCTTTGTGCCCTGCCGTCAAGATGTCCGGCTGTCCAGGCGCAGGCAGCAAAGGCGAGTACAAGATAGTTTTGCTTGATATTCATGATGTTGGATTTCAAAAATGATAATTTTTGCAAAGTTACAACAAAAAAGTGAGAACGCCCCTCTTTCCCGTCAATAATTTTTTCCGCTTGTCGGGGCAGATAAAAAAATAGGCTTAATTGTTGTGAGAGTGGTAAAAAAAACGTAACTTTGCATTCCAAAACATCAATAGGTTATGACAAAGTATAATATCAGGGAAACAAAAAAAGAGCCTGCTCGCTACACTACACTGGTCAATTCTGCCACTATGGAGAAGATGAAAGACCAGATTTACACCATTGTCGTGAAGCAGAAGAAGTATCGGGATAAGAACTATTCAGCGCGTCAGTTGGCGCGAGACTTGATGACCAACACCCGTTATGTGTCAGCGGTTATCAACGTGAAGTTTGGTATGAATTATGCCAATTTTGTGAATAAGTATCGTGTCCGCGATGCCGTGGAGATTCTCCAAGACCCCAAGTGTGTCGACCTGCGCATGCAGGATATCAGCGACATGGTGGGTTTTGCCAACCGACAGTCTTTCTATGCAGCTTTCTTCCGGGTGATGCAGGTGCCTCCCCGTGAGTTCCGTGTCGATGTGATGACGAAGGCAGCCCTTCAGGAAGAACCTCAGCCATGATGGAAACGGAAAGGAATATCTCAGCCGAGGTGAATGCCATCAAGCGCTCGTTCCGCTTGATGATGAATGGCGTTACGGCGCAGAGTATGCGTGAGAAGGGTAGTGACTATCATGTCAACTGGGGCGCTTCCCTTCCCATGCTCAAGCAGAAAGCACAGGAGATAGGTTATGACTACCGCTTGGCCGTCGAATTATGGAAGGAGGACGTGCGCGAGTGCAAGATACTGGCCACTCTTATCATGCCGCCGGCAGAGATGCCTTCCGAGGTGGTGGATATCTGGATGGAACAGACCCGCACGCAGGAGATAGCCGAGATGGCAGCCTTCAACCTTTATCGCCATCTCACCGATGCTGCTGACAAGGCCTTCTGCTGGATTGCCTCAGAAAAGCCCCTCTTCCAGCTCTGCGGATTTATCGTGCTGGGAAGACTCTTCATGGAAGGGAGGGAGCCTAACGAGCGGGGTATCAACGAATTTCTTGACCAGGCAGCCGTGGCACTCCAAGGCGAATCATTGGCTGTAAGAAAAGCAGCTGCCAACAGTGTGTACCGCTTTGCCGACTTGGGACTCGTTTATGAGCGTATGGCCAAGAGTGCGCTCAAGGGACTTTTTTTCTGAGAAATGTGATACAGTCTCAATTTTTATTTATAACTTTGTAGGCAAATAAACATTTCCACTGTGTGTATGATGGATCGAGATGCAGCCAAAGAGGCATTGTCAGTGTTCCTGGAACGTTCTGGGCAGCGCAAAACAAGCGAACGTTTTGCGGTGTTGGATGCTATCTGTCAGATGGAAGCTTCCTTCTCGGTTGAAGAACTGGAAAATTATATGATTCAACAGGCCAAGTTTCCTGTTTGCCGAGCTTCCATCTTCAATATCCTCCGACTGCTTATGAAAGCCAGGCTGGTAATCAGACACCGTTATAGCAATTCGACACGCTATGAAGGGTGCATGCCTACTGAGAGTGGCATTTGCAGAAAAGTATGCAGTGTGTGCGGAAACGTCTCTGACTTCGAGAGTGAGGAAGTGGAAAAGGTCATTGCTTCCCTCTCGTTCAAACGTTTCAAAAAAGGTACGTTCCATCTGATTGTCTATGGCACGTGTAACAGTTGTATTGCCAAGATGAGCCGCAGGAAGAACCAGTTGCAATCCAATAAGAAAAAGAAACCATAAAAAGATATCTGAATACAATGAATCAAGCAAAAGTTGACGTCCTGCTCGGCTTGCAGTGGGGCGATGAAGGAAAAGGTAAGGTGGTGGATGTACTCACCCCTAACTACGATGTTGTAGCCCGTTTTCAGGGTGGTCCCAACGCTGGTCATACACTGGAGTTCGAAGGCCAGAAGTATGTCCTCAGAAGCATTCCTTCGGGCATCTTCCAGGGAGGTAAGGTGAACATCATCGGCAATGGTGTCGTATTGGCGCCCGACCTCTTTATGGATGAGGCTAAGGCTCTCGAAGAGAGTGGACATCAGTTGAAGGAACGTCTGCACATATCCCGCAAGGCCCACCTGATTATGCCTACCCATCGCGTGCTCGATGCTGCTTACGAGGCTGCCAAAGGCAAGAGCAAGGTCGGTACTACGGGTAAGGGTATCGGACCTACCTATACGGACAAAGTATCGCGCAACGGACTGCGTGTGGGTGACATCTTCGAGAATTTCCAGGAGAAATATCAGGCTTGCAAGGCACGTCATGAGGCTATTCTCCGCTCCATGAACTTCAGCTACGATATTACGGAGGTTGAGAAGAAATGGATGGAGGGTATCGAATACCTGCGTCAGTTCCCCGTCGTGGACTCCGAACATGAAATCAATCAGATTCTCAAAAGCGGAAAGAGTGTGCTCTGCGAGGGCGCTCAGGGAACCATGCTTGATGTCGACTTCGGCTCCTATCCTTTCGTTACCTCTTCCAATACCATCTGTGCCGGAGCTTGTACCGGTTTGGGTATCGGCCCGAACAAGATTGGAGATGTTTATGGTATCATGAAGGCTTATTGCACCCGCGTAGGAGCCGGTCCTTTCCCCACCGAGCTGTTCGATGAGACTGGCAGTACCATCCGACAGTTGGGACATGAGTATGGTGCTGTTACCGGACGCGAGCGTCGCTGCGGCTGGATAGACCTGGTAGCATTGAAGTATGCCATCATGGTGAACGGAGTGACCCAGCTCATTATGATGAAGAGCGATGTGCTCGACGGCTTCAAGACCATCAAGGCTTGCGTGGCTTATCGTCAGCATGGAAAACAGATAGATTACTTCCCCTACAACATAGAGGATGGCATCGAACCCGTTTATGTAGAACTGCCCGGTTGGCAGACGGATATGACCGGATTTACAAGTGAAGAACAGTTCCCCAAAGAGTTCTCTGACTATATCAAGTTCCTGGAAGAGCAGCTGGAGACTCCCATCCGCATCATCTCTATCGGTCCGGACCGCGCACAGACTATTGTCAGAAAATAAACATACATACACCCCAGAACAGAAATGGCACAGAAACCGAACATACCGAAGGGAACGAGAGACTTCTCACCCGAAGAGATGGCCAAGCGTAACTATATCTTTGATACCATCCGTTCTGTATATGCCCTCTACGGTTTTCAGCAGATAGAGACTCCGGCGATGGAGACCCTGCAGACACTGATGGGCAAGTACGGCGAAGAGGGTGACAAACTGCTCTTCAAAGTGCTCAACAGCGGCGACTATCTCAGTAAGATTACCGATGAAGAACTGACGGCACGCAATCATCTCAAACTTGCTGCCAGGCTTTGCGAGAAAGGCTTGCGTTACGACCTCACCGTTCCTTTTGCACGCTATGTCGTGATGCACCGCGATGAATTGCAATTACCCTTCAAACGCTATCAGATACAACCCGTGTGGAGAGCTGACCGTCCGCAGAAAGGCAGGTATCGCGAGTTCTACCAGTGCGATGCGGATGTCGTAGGCAGTGACTCTCTGCTCAATGAAGTGGAGTTGATGCAGATTATCGACACCGTGTTCACTCGTTTCGGCATCCGGGTGCAAATCAAGATTAACAACCGCAAGATTCTGACCGGTATTGCCGAAGTGATAGGCGCTTCGGACAAGATTGTGGATATCACGGTGGCCATAGACAAACTTGACAAGATAGGACTGGAAAAAGTCAATGAGGAGTTGAGGCAGGTCGGACTTGCTGATGATGCCATCGAGCGTCTGCAACCCATCATCTCTCTCGAGGGAAGCAATGAAGAAAAGCTGCAGGTGATAGCCGACGTGCTGGCAGACAGCAAAACAGGACTCAAGGGCGTGGAAGAAACCCGTTTCATCCTGGAAACCCTTCGGGGCTGTGCGTTGAACAATGAGATTCAGTTAGACCTGACTCTTGCCCGTGGATTGAATTATTACACGGGGGCTATCTTTGAAGTCAAGGCACTCGATACACCGATGGGAAGCATCACTGGTGGCGGACGTTATGACAACCTGACGGGAATCTTTGGTATGCCCGGACTCAGTGGTGTGGGCATCTCATTCGGCGCCGACCGTATCTTCGACGTTCTGAATACGTTGAATCTCTATCCCACAGATGCCGTCTGTGGAACCCAACTGCTCTTTATCAATTTCGGAGATGCAGAGACCGCCTATTCCATGCCCATCGTGGCAAAGGCACGTCAGGCTGGAATACGTACCGAACTTTATCCCGACAAGGCAAAGATGAAGAAGCAGATGGCTTATGCCAATGCCAAGAACATTCCCTATGTGGCACTGGTTGGAGAAAACGAGATGAAGGAAGGTAAAGTGACCGTCAAGAATATGGCAACGGGAATGCAGGTGATGGTGACGACAGATGCCTTAATAGAACAACTCAAATAATCTTTCCTTATGAGACGTATATACCTTTTCTCCCTCATCTGTTGTCTGCTGTTGGCGCTTTGTGCTTTCAAGCAAGACCACGTCACCACCATCTTCATGATTGGCGATTCAACGATGGCTAACAAGAGCCTGAAGGACGGCAATCTGGAGCGAGGATGGGGCATGGCACTGCAATGCTTCTTCGATGATGCCATCCGGATAGACAATCATGCCGTGAATGGCCGTTCTTCCAAGAGTTTCATCGACGAGGGAAGATGGCAGACAGTGGTAGACAAGATTCGCCCCGGCGATTATGTGTTTATCCAGTTTGGTCATAATGACGAGAAGCCCAAGGCTGACCGCCATACCGACCCGGGAACGACCTTCGATGCCAATCTGAAGCGTTTTGTCAAGGAGACCCGTGAGAAGGGTGGTATTCCTGTACTGTTTAATGCCGTGGTACGCCGCAATTTTGTCAAGCAAGTGCCACGCAATGACGATGACGAAGCATTGCGCAAGACCGTGGGTGCCACCAAGTCAAACAAGGCAGAAGAAGGAGATACCCTTTACGATACTCACGGCGATTACCGTTATGCCCCGCGCCATGTGGCTTTGGCAGAGGATGTCGTGTTTATAGATGCCAATGCCATCACCCATCGTCTGGAACAGGGCTTGGGTCGCGAATCATCCAAACGTCTGCACATGTGGTTCCTTCCGGGCGAAGAACCCTCGGTTCCCAAGGGTCGTCAGGACAATACTCATTATAATGTGTATGGAGCGCATGTGGTAGCTCGTCTTCTGGCAGACGCAGTAGCAGCAGAGATACCCCAGCTGGCAGCCCATCGCGTCAACCATACGCTCTCTGTCGCCACGGATGGTATCGGCGATTGTTTCACTCCTCAGCAGGCAGTGGACATGGCACCTTCCGGTGAGCCTGTCACCATCCAGCTCTTTGCGGGAAAATGGCAGAAGCCAAGCATCCCACGTGGCAAGAAAGTAAAATTTGTCTTGAGAGAGGGCGCTGAGTGGAAAAAAAAGTGATACTCATGCAATTTTTTTCCTCATTTGTTTGGAGGGCTAAATAAAATTCTATACTTTTGCAATACCAAAAACTAAGTATTATAATCAATAAACATTGAACAATTATGAAGAAAAAATTTATCTGTACCGTTTGCGGTTATGTATACGAGGGCGATGCTGCTCCTGAGAAGTGTCCATTGTGCAAGGCTCCTGCCAGCAAGTTCAAGGAGATGGATGATACATCCGCAGACTTCGCTACTGTACACGTTCTCGGCGCTGCCCGTAAGGAGGATGCCAATGAAGAAATGATCAAGGATTTGGAAACCCACTTCAACGGTGAGTGCTGCGAAGTTGGTATGTATCTGGCCATGAGCCGTCAGGCAGACCGCGAGGGTTATCCCGAAATCGCAGAGGCTTACAAGCGTTATGCTTTCGAGGAGGCAGAGCACGCTTCTAAGTTCGCAGAGCTTCTGGGCGACGTGCTGAAAGATACCAAGAGCAATCTTGAGGCTCGTATCGCAGCAGAGCGTGGCGCTTGTGAGGACAAGTTCCGTATTGCCAAGAATGCTAAGGCTGCCGGCATGGATGCTACGCACGATACCGTTCACGAGATGGCAAAAGATGAGGCTCGCCACTGCGCCGGTTTCATTGGTCTCTATGAGCGTTACTTCGGCAAGAAGTAATTCGTGCAAGACAGATTGTGTCCATTGCGTTTTTTAACCATCAATTCGACGGATTGGATGCAATAAATACGCAAGATAGCCGTTTTATCTGTATATGATGAAACGGCTATTCTTTTTTATGGTGGCAGCAATAAGTGCCTGCCTGTGGCTGACGGCATGTTCTGACAATGATTCTTTCGGAACATCCCGCTCCAATATTCTGTCTTTTTCTGTAGACACGGTCAGTCTCGATACCGTTTTCAGTACGGTTCCCTCCAGTACCAGTTCCTTTTGGGTTTACAATCGCAGTGGTGACGGCATACGTCTGAAACAAGTCAGGTTGCAGAAAGGCAATCAGACGGGATTCCGCGTGAATGTAGACGGAACGTATCTGGACAACAATACGGGCAGTCAGGTCTCATGGATTGACGTGCGCAAGGGAGACAGCATCCGCGTATTTGTCGAGTTGACTTCCCGACGTAATGGAGCCGCCGAGCCCCAGCTGGTAGAAGACAACCTGCTGTTCTCTCTGGAGAGTGGTGTAGAGCAGGCTGTCTGTCTCAGAGCTCACTCGTGGGATGCGCTGCTGTGTAAGGACGTCGTTGTCAGCCGAGACTCCGTTATTTCTGCTCCCCAGCCCCTTGTCATCTACGGAGGCTTGCGGGTGGACAGTGGAGCCACCCTGACCATTCAAGCTCCTGCAACAATCTATTTTCACAGTGATGCAGCACTTGACGTTTACGGACGCTTGCTCGTGGAGGGAGAAGAAGGACCTGCCGGCAATGTCGTCTTGCGTGGCGACCGTACAGACCGCATGTTCCCTTATCTGCCCTATGACCGTGTGAGTGGTCAGTGGAAAGGCATACATTTCCATTCCTCTTCTACGGGAAATGAATTGCGAAACCTGGATTTACACAGTGCGATGGATGGTATTGTGGTCGATTCGGCTGCCTTTGATTCGCTCACTTATCGCCTTGCCATGGAAAATGTGACGATACACAACTGTAAGGGGCATGGGCTTGCTGCCTATCATTCTAATTTCTGGATGGCCAACTGCCAGATAACCAATACGCTGGGCGATTGTCTGGCTGTGTATGGAGGCAGTGCACTGGTTCTCTACTGTACCCTTGCCCAGTTCTATCCCTTTGATGCCAACCGGGGGGCTGCTCTGCGTTTTGTCAACTATGTGGACGATTATGATTATCCCCTGTATCAAATGGCATGCATCAACAGTCTTGTCACGGGCTATAACGACGACGTAGTGATGGGCGATACCAAAGATTCTACAGCCATCTTCCGTTATTACTTCTCCAATTGCGTCTTGCGCACGCCGCCTATTACAGACAGTATACAACTGAAACTTTTTCCCAATGTGCTGTTCGAGACCCCCAAGGACAGCGTTCAAGGAACCATGCACTTTGTAAAGGTCGATGCCAGTCTGCAGGACTACGATTTCCATCTCGACTCCTTGTCTACAGCACGAGGAAGAGCCTTGCCGATAGAGATGCTCTATCCTAATCAGAAAGACCGTGATGGTAATCCTCGTCTTCCCGTGCCTGATGTCGGTTGCTATCAGTGGGTAGGTAATCGTCAGGAATAATCGTCTTTTTCTGCCGTCACTGCCCGTCTGCCGTTCTCGCCGTTTGTCCCTGAAAGTAACCCCTTTTCAGCATATAAGTCGTAAGCAGTTGCGCAAAGTCTTGACTCTTGATACCCCAGCGAGGAGCAACGAGCAGGTGGCGTGGCGACTGTGACACAAAACGGTCAATGGCTAAAGAAGGTCGAAGTCTCCTAATATATTCAGCGATGAACGCAACATATTCGTCAAGAGTCATGAGGGGGAAAGGTTCGGCATGGTATCTTCGTTCCAGTTCCGTTCCCCGGATGATTTGCAGCTGGTGTAGTTTCAGCACGTCCAATGGCAATTGAGATACCGTGTGAGCCTGGTCGAGTATCGTCTGTTTGTCTTCTCCTGGCAGTCCGATGATAAGATGTCCACCCGTGGCAATGTGGCGTGCGTGGGTGGCTTCGATGGCTTTTCGGGAGCAGTCAAAGGTATGATGGCGGTTGATGGCATTCAGTGTTTGGTCAAGGGTTGATTCAATCCCATATTCCACCATGACAAAAGCGTGTCTGTTCAGCATTTCCAGATAGTCGAGAATATCCTCGTTGATACAGTCGGGTCGGGTTCCGACGACGATGCCTGCTACATCCTCTGTCTCCAAGGCTTCCTCATAAAGCTCTTGCAGGCGATGGAGTGGGGCATATGTATTTGAAAAAGCCTGGAAATAAACCAGATATTTCATGTGTGGATATTTGCCTGCATAGAAAGATTTGCCCGCGGCAATCTGCTGGGTGACTGTAAGACCGGGATGGCAATATTTGGGATTGAACGTACGGTTGTCGCAGAAGATGCAGCCCCCCGTGCTCAGCCTGCCATCTCTGTTGGGGCAGGTAAAGCCTGCATCCACCGACAGTTTTTGCACTTTGTAGGGAAAGCGTTTCGCCATCCACTCTCCCATGTCGTAAAACGGCTTGCTATTCATCTTCGTTCCGTACGGGCGAAAGCTCGAAGATACCTGTGGGAGTCTTTCGTTTCAGAATGTCCAGTTGGAGGTCTTTCCCTGCAATAATGCCATAGCTGGCAAGCACAGAGGTGATGGTCTTGCGCGCCAGTTCGGGGTGATTGTTTTCTTCACTGAGGTGGCACAGCCAGATATGTCGGATATTCTCCGTAATATTCTCTGCAATGGCTTGGGCGCAGTCGGTATTAGAGAGATGCCCATTGGTGCTCATGATTCGTTTCTTCAGATAGGAGGGATAGGGTCCAGACTTCAGCATCTCCTCGTCGTGGTTGGCTTCGATGACCAGATAATTGGCTTCGCCGATGATCTGCTTCATCTCATCTGTTACGCATCCGACATCCGTCATGATACTGAAAACAACCCCTTCGGCTTCAATCTTATAACCGATGCAGTCCGTGCTGTCATGGGGTACGGCAAAGGGAGTAACCTTGAAGTCTCCCAATACATATTCCTTGCCTTTCTCCACGCTGCGTTGCAGGTCTGTAGGGATTTTCTTGGAGACACAATAGTTTCGGAAAATGCCCACATGAACATCCTGAGTGGTATGTACCGGCACTTGCAGGTCAATACTGAGACTCCCTACCGACTTCACGTGGTCGGCATGGTCGTGCGTGACGAGGATATGTCGAACGTGTGACAGGCTCAGACCGAAATCTCTGAAATGTTTTTTCAGCTGTCTGATGCCCACTCCCGAATCGATTACCAGTCCGTCGGAGTCAGAAAATAAAAAGTAGCAGTTGCCGCTGCTACCACTACCGAATGAAATGAATCTGAGCATGATGTTTTTTTCTTTTGTGCAAAGGTAAGAAAAAAAAGGCATTAAACAGCCACAAAAATACTTTTTTGACTATTTTTTTGAGAACGTTTACATTTGTTTTTAATTTGTGTGCCCACACAAAAATATTTGTCGAGAAAAGTATCTAGAATTATTTGCAAATGTGAAAAAATACCTTTATCTTTGCAATCGTTATCCTGAAAACAATCTTTTTACCTTAAAAGACTAATACCTATTGAAATTTGAAGCGGCTGCCTGTGAGGGTGGTCGCTTTGTTTATTCTGCTTCATCGCGCTATAAAACATGTCATTATAAGTCATACTTGAAGTCATATAGCGGAAGATTCAGTAGCCAGTCTTGAGGCATTCTGCCTTTCATGGATATGCGCATGCCCTTTAACCCGGGATTATTCTGTATGAATGTCCTGAGAGATTTTGACTTGACATTTTCTTCGGCTTTCACCTCGATAGGCCATATTCTGTCGTCTGACTGGACAATGAAGTCAATCTCTATTGTTGAATTTGCTACACTGTGATAATATAAAGTCTTTCCCTGTTGCTTCAGTTCGTTGTGGACATACAATTCGGTGAAAGCTCCTTTGTATTCCTTGAATATGTCATCGCCTATAAGGATGGCTTTAGCCGGAGCTTCAACCATCGCCCCAAGTAGTCCGATGTCAAGCATAAAGAGCTTAAAGGCATCCAGGTCTTCATAGAATTTCAGAGGCATTGCGGGCTTAGTAACGCGATTTACCTTATATATTAACCCCGCATCAATAAGCCACTCTATTGCCATCTCAAAGTCTGTTGCTCTCGCTCCCTTTCTCACTGCGCCATAAATAAACTTCTTGTTTTCCTTAGCCAACTGCGACGGTATGCTGTCCCATACCATGTTGATACGAGGAACCTCACGCTCGGGCGCATGTTTTGAGAAGTCCCGACGGTAGTTTTGCAATATCATCTGCTGAATGCTTCTGACCTTCTGTAGCTCTCTTGACGACGCGTATTCAGCCACAACTTCCGGCATACCTCCCACATAATAATACTGTCTTAACAAAGAGATGTATTCTTCTCTGATGCTCTCAACTACAGTTATATTGCGCTCACGCAGCATTTTCGCCATTAAGTTCTTTCCCATAGCCATCAGGAATTCCTCAAAATTCATGGGATAGAGATAAAGCATATCCACCTTGCCCACGGGAAACGAAGCTCCGCCATGCAGAGAAAGTCCGAGAAGAGAGCCTGCCACAGCAATATTTAGCTCTGGCATATCTTCATAGAAATACTTTAATGCCGTAAGGGCTTGAGGACATTCCTGTATCTCATCAAGCACAACAATGGTTGAACCTGACTGTATGTCGATGCCGCTTATTGCCGACAGGGACATCATGAGGTCTTGGGGCTTGGTAACCCTTGCAAACAACTCCCTGACACTGTCTTCCCTGTCCAAAGAGAAATACGCTACATTCTGGTACTCTTTGGAGGCAAACTCACGCAATATGTAAGTTTTTCCTACTTGTCTTGCACCATTCAACACCAACGGTTTTC
>CAMAHD010000029.1 GCA_945834405.1 uncultured Prevotella sp.
ACCGCTTATTTTTTTAGGAAAATGATAAATATAGATTAAAATTACTAGTTGTCGATTGCAAAGTTAGGTTTTTCTTTGTAACCTTCCAAATAATTGCATGGAAAAGTTTTTGTTTTTCACAAGATTTAAAGGTTGAGTGACAGATTTACACTTTATACGCGTCCTGATAACACTTATTAAACGTATTGTTCACCTTTATCCGACATTTGAACACGTTAAACCGACAAATGTTCACGCCAGCCTTTTTTAATAGGATGATTGAATGTCGTGATTCGAATGCTCAAACGACATTGCCAGTATGCTCCTTGAAGGCCTGCTTTTTTCTTTTCTTCTCAACTTAGAGTAATGAAAAAGCGTTGCAGTATGCATGGATAATGATTGTGAAAAAACGGAAAAAATACTTTTATTGCCATATATATTCAAGGATTTATTTGAATCTTCCAAATATTATCCGTATCTTTGTAGTGCTATTAAAGACGATGCTTATGAATAAAAAGACTCTTCATCTCATCATACTTTTGCTTGCAGTCCCATTCATGATGCTTGCGCAAAGTTATACCTCGCTCTGGAAACAGTACGAACAGGCAGTGGAAAAAGATTTGCCCCAGACACAGGCAGAATTGCTGGAACGTATAGCAGGCAAGGCAGAAGGGGAAAAAGCCTATGGACAGCTGCTGAAAGCCGAATTGACCCTGATAGCCGTCAAGACATCGGTGTCGCCAGATTCGCTTCGTCCATTGGTAGCACGTCTGGCAGCCAAGGAGAGAGTTGCCACGGACGAGGTCCTTCAAGCCGTCTATGCTGCCGCTCTTTACCGACTCGCCAAACAGCCGCAGCTGGCAGACGATTCTATCGCGCAAAAGGCAGATGAGTATCGTGCGCGTGCCATGAGTCATCCTCAAAAACTTGCGGACACACCTGATAAAGACTTCGCTCCTGCTGTCGTCAAAGGAGCCAATGCCGCTATTTTTGCCAATAATATGCTGTCTGTTGTAGGGTTTGAGGTGGAAGATTATCACACGTTATATTATTATTATGAGCAGAACGGCAACAGAAGGGCTGCCTGTCTCACAGCACTCAGATACCTGCTGCAGAACAGACCGACAGATGATGGGCGCGAACTGAAGAAATCCTACTTCATCATGAGATTAGACTCCCTCATGAATATCTATCGCGACTTGGATGTGGCAGGAGAGGCAGCCGTAGAGAGATACAGAGCCATGGAACTGTGTTCAGATGTTACCGTGGAAAACAAGATAGAATATATCCATTATGCACTCGCTAACTGGGGCAGATGGCAAAGGGCTGGAGAACTGAGGAATGCCGAAAAGGAATTGACTGCACCCTCGTTTGAGGCAAAACTCAAGAGCGATGTCATGAGACCCGGATGTCCGCAGATGCTCTACCTCAACGAGTTGAGAAACCTCAACAGTCTTCAGCTCAAAGTCTATCGGCTGAAGGTGGACGGAACCTGCCTGCTGGACCCTAATCAGACGGAGGATTACGCCAAACTGAAGTCGCTTGCCAAACCCCTTGCAAGCCATGCCCGCAATCGCAGCTGTCTGGTAGGTGCCCCTTGGAAGACCTATGAAGACTCCATAGAGATTGCACCCTTAGAGCGTGGCGTATACATGATAGAACTGTTGACAGCTCCCGCAACCCAAACATGGAGGGCATTGGTGTATGTCAGCGATGTATATGTCATTTCCCAGTCATTGCCACAGAACAAACAGCGCCTGAACGTCGTGAGTGCAACGACAGGATTGCCTATGGCAGGAGCACATGTCCGACTGACAGCTGCGGACAGAATGGGCAACACGCAGAAATGTCAGGAGCTGACGGCAGACGAGAATGGCGAGTTGACCGTAAGCATCACCGACAGACAGAGACAGAACAGGGTTTATGCCTATACCGATAACGACAATGCCTTCAAGGAGTCGCAGGTATCACATTTTTTCAGCTATATTCCCCGCACTCAGGCCACGGAGTCAATACGTCTCTTTACCGACAGGTCTCTCTACCGACTGGGACAGACCGTCAGAGTGGCTGCTATAGTAAGCTGTGTGACCAATGCTACCGACGGTCAGGCTGTGGCTGGCAAGACGGTGAAGGCCGTACTGAGAGATGCTAACAGAAAGGTAATAGCTGAAAAGAATATCACGACCGACACTTATGGAACTTGTTGGGCGGACTTCGTACTTCCCAAGTCTTCGCTCAATGGAAGATGGTCTGTCAGCGTGAACAACAATTACAGCTACTTTAGTGTAGAAGCCTATAAACGACCCACTTTCCGTGTGGAGTTCCCGCAGATTAATGAAAAATATCAGGATGGTGATACCCTCGTAGTCAAGGCTACGGCGAGCAGCTATGCCGGAGTGCCCGTTCAGGGGGCTCAGGTGAGCTATCGGGTGACGCGCCGTCCAGCCTTCTGGTGGCGTAGCTGGGCTTTTGACAATGCCAATGGTATCAGCAGCGAAGCCCGAAAAAACAAACAGGTTTGGAAAGCCGAGACCACGACAGGAGCTGACGGACGTTTTGAAGTAGTCATTCCTCTCATCCTCAGCAATGCAGGTGGAAACAATAATCATTTGCCTCTCTTCTATCAGTTTGTCGTAGAAGCCGACGTCACCGATATGACCGGTGAGAGTCATCATGCCGAACTCAGTGTGCCGTTAGGAACCAAACCAACAGCCTTCAGCTGTAATCTGCCCCAAAAGGTGCTGACAGACAGCGTCAGACAGATAGTCTTTACGCTCAGAAATGCAGCTGGCATAGAACTGACAGCACCGGTGGACTATTATTTTGACCAAGCCGAACAGATGCTTCATGCCACAACGGGAACGGCGGCAGCCATGCCGGAAGCTCTCTCGTCGGGTATCCACCGACTGGTAGCCATTTGCGAAGGTGATACCTTGAGCATGAATTTCACCGCTTTTTCATTAAGCGATACCAAGCCAGCCGCTGATTGTAGAGAGTGGTTCTATGCATCCTCTCGCGAGTTCCATGCCGACGGAACCCCCGTAACTGTGCAGGCAGGCTCGTCAGACAGTCTTGTCTATGCACTTTATACCGTTATCTCCGGTGACCGGCTGATGGAACAGGGTAGGGTGCTGCTGACTGACAGCATCATCAACCGAAAGTTTACATACGATGCCTCCTATGGCGATGGCATCCTTCTCTCCTATGCATGGGTGAAAGACGGACAGCTGCATCATTGGAATATGAACCTGACGCGCCCAGTACCTCCTCATAAACTGAAGATGGAGTGGGAGAGCTTCCGCGACCGTCTGCAACCTGGACAGCAGGAGGAGTGGACACTCCGCGTGACCAACACCGACGGACAAGCTGTTCAGGCACAGCTTCTTGCTACCCTTTATGACCAGTCGCTTGATGCCATCAAAACCCATGGCTGGAGACCTTTCCTCGCTCTTCGACAGGTGCCTTATCCCAGTTTGTTCATCATGGGAAGCTCCAAGAGAACCCTTTATGGCAGTGGTATCCAGTTGTGGAAAGCAATGAACTTCAAGACCCTGGACCTCAGTCGTATCGATGAGTCTCTGCTCCAGCCCCTCTCTAACTCCTTCTATGTACCTGGGGCTCAAACACGCTATTCCAAGCAGATGATAAAAATAAGGGGTACGATGGCAGTGCAGGACATGGCTTCATCCAAAGTGTTTTTTGCTCTCAACGAGATGGAATCGGCAACAGCCGCCGGTCAGGTATATGATACCATGCAGAGTCCTGTCGCCAGCGAGGCTAAACAGGTAGGAGCCGCAGAGCATTCTCAGGAAAGAAACAAGGAGGCAGACAATGTGTCTATGAGGGAGAATTTCCAGGAGACAGCCTTCTTCAATCCCAATATCCTGACAGATGCCGACGGCAGAGCCAGCATCCGCTTTACCCTTCCGGAGAGTGTTACTTCATGGCGCTTCCTCGCTTTGGCGCACACGACCGATGTCAGCAGCGGACTGATAGAGGCGGTGGCTACTGCACGTAAAGACCTGATGATACAACCCAATCTGCCTCGCTTTGTCAGACAAGGCGACAAGACACAGATTGAAGCCAAGGTGACCAACATGACAGCAAAGGACATCAAGGCAAAGGCACGTATCGAACTGCTTGACCCCGAAACGGCTGAATGTATCTGGCAAAAAGAAACTGCCGTACTGCTTCCTGCAGATACCACTTCTGTGGTGAGCTTTGCTTGGAATGTGGCAGAACAGACACAAGCGTTGCTCATCTGTCGCATGAGTATCAGTGGTGGCGGATGCAGTGATGGCGAGCAACATTATCTGCCGGTGCTTCCTGCTACCGAACGTGTCACCGTCACCCGTCCCTTCACCCTCAACGGAGTAGGCGAAAAGACAATCCAAGTGGATCATCTCTTCCCAAAGAATACGTCCGACCGCAAACTTACGATTGAATATACTGCCAATCCGGCATGGCTTTCCATCCAGGCACTGCCATCGCTCACACAGCCTAAAGACAATGATGCACTCAGTCTGACGGCAGCCTACTATGCCCACGCCGTTGCATCTTCTGTCCTTCAAGCCAATCCTGAAGCACGCAAGGCTTTTGAACTGTGGCAGAACGAGGAAGAGCAACTTTCGCTCACCTCTGCACTCAGAAAGAATCAGTCGCTGAAGGATATTCTCCTGAATGAGACACCGTGGGTAGCCGATGCAGACAGAGAAGACGAGCAGAAACAGCGATTGGCAGATTTCTTTGATGCCAATATCATTCCCCAACGTCAACAGGCCAATCTCGATGCTCTTGCCAAACTGCAGCAGGCTGACGGCTCTTTCAGCTGGATGCCAGGGATGAGGGGTAACATCTATATTACTACGGAGGTGGCAATGATGCTGGCACGCATCGAACAGTTGCCTGATGCAGCACAGAAGATTCTGTCACACGCCATGACTTATCTTGATGCTGAAACGGTGAAGATGACTGACAACATGAGAAAACATGAGGCAAAAGGCGAAGAACAGCACTTCCCCTCACGTCATGCCCTTCAATGGCTTTGGCTGCACGCCGCAGGACTGTCAGGCAACCATGTGAAGACCAAGGCTTCTGCCGACTATCTCCTCCAGCTGATGAAGAAGGATATCCGCCGACAGAGTATCTACGAGAAAGCGCTTGCAGCCGTCATACTTGACAGGATGGGAGAGAAGCAAAAGGCAGCAGAGTATGCAGAGAGCATCCGTCAATATACCGTCTGCCAGGAAGAAATGGGTCGTTATTTCGATACCCCCAAGGCAGAATATAGCTGGTGTGACTATCGTATTCCTACACAGACGGCTGCCATCGAAGCTCTCATGCTGACGGCAGCTTCCACCCAAGCCAATACGATCGCTGAGATGCAGCGCTGGCTGTTACAGGAGAAACGCACACAGGCATGGGACCATCCCATTGCTTCCGTCAATGCCGTGGCTGCCCTGCTCAAGGACAAGAAACTGGTGGTAGACCTGCAAGGAAAGGCTACCTTCTCGCTTGACAGCAAGCCGCTGACAATGCCCCAGGCAACAGCCGCCATCGGATATGTGAAAACAGCTGCAGAACCAGGTAAAGCCCATACCTTCCGCATGGAGAAAACTTCAGAAGGAATGGCTTGGGGTGCCCTCTATGCTCAGTATACGCAGAAAAGCTCAGAAGTGGAAGACAATGGCTCAGGACTGAGTCTGAAGAGAGAGGTGATTATTCTTAACGATGAAAAGCAGCAAACCCTCTCTGACCAGCAGGCAACGGCATCCGTCAAAAAAAATGAACTGAAGGTAGGTCAGCGTGTGAAGGTAAGAATAACCGTGACTGCCCATCGCGACCTTGACTTTGTGCAGATAGCCGATCGCAGACCAGCCAGCATGGAACCCGTTAACCAGCTGAGCGGCTACCACAACGGAGCCTATTGCTCAAACAAGGACAGCGAAACCTGTTATTACTTCGACAGAATGGACAAAGGAACGCATGTCGTTGAAACAGAATACTATATCGACAGGAGTGGAACCTATCAGTCGGGTAGCTGTTCCGTTCAGTGTGCCTACGCACCTGAATATAAAGCCATGGCTGGAGGCGGTTCGGCTCTCGTCGTCAAACCTATCAAATGAAAACAGAAATCATGAACAAAAAAAGAAAATATACAACCGCCATGCTGGCTCTTTTGCTTGCTGCTGCTCCATTGGAACTGATGGCGCAGAAACTGCAGGTGGTGAAAGGTGAGGTGGATTGTGGCAAGGTAGGATATGAAATGCCTGTCACTGCCACCTTTGAGCTGAAGAACAAGGGCGGACGCAAACTGAAGATAACCGATGTCAGGGTGAGTTGTGGCTGTACGCAGGTGGACTATCCTAAAGGCGAGGTGGGAGCAGGTGACAAGTTTACCATCTCCCTCACCTACGATGCACGCATGTTGGGACATTTTGAAAAGTCGGTTGGCATCCTCACCAATGGCTCTTCCGAAAGAGTATATCTGAAGATGAAAGGAGTAGTCATGGCAGACTATGTCGACTATACCAAAGACTATCCCTATCAGTTGGGAATGTTGAGAACCGACAAGAGAGACCTTGAGTTTGATGATGTGAATAAAGGGGATATGCCTACACAGGAAATCAACTTCGTCAATGTGGGAAGCTCAACGTTCGAACCCAACCTGATGCATCTGCCTCCGTATCTCTCGGCACAGGTCATGCCAGAAAAAGTACCTTCGGGAAAGTCCGGAAAGATACTCGTGACCCTCAACTCGAACAAACTTCGTGATTTCGGACTGACGCAGACTTCTGTCTATCTTGCCAATATGCCAGGTGAAAAGGTGAGTCCCGACAACGAGGTGACCGTTTCTACCGTGCTGCTGCCCAATTTCGAGCAAGTAAAGGTGGCAGCCCAAAGTCCTTCCATGTCCCTTTCTGCCGAAGAACTCAACCTGCCTCTGGGTGACAAAGCCAAAAAAACAGGCGAGATTATCATTACCAACAACGGAAAGGCAACGCTCAACATCCGCTCTTTGCAGATGTTTACGGCAGGCATCAAGGTGACACTCGCCAAGAGAGAGATACAGCCGGGGCAGTCCACCAAGATGAAGGTGACAGCATATAAGGACGAACTGAAGAAGGTGAGAACCAAACCTCGTGTGCTGATGATTACCAACGACCCAGCCAAACCTAAAGTGACTATCACAGTAAAAGCTAAATAAACGACGATTATCATGGAACATCCAGAAAACAGTACAGAATATAAAGGGCTGACCGTGAATGATGGCGTGGCACAGCCCTCCATTATCAATCCTTATCTTAACAGACAAAGGGTGAAACGCAGACAACTCTCCGCCGCTGAAATGGTGGAAGGGATACGTAAGGGTGATGTCACCGTACTCAGTCAGGCTGTTACCTTGGTGGAAAGTATCAATCCCGACCATCAGGCAAAGGCGCAAGAGGTGATAGAGAAGTGCTTGCCCTACAGTGGAAACTCCGTCAGAATAGGTATCAGCGGAGTTCCGGGAGCCGGCAAGTCGACATCTATCGACGAGTTCGGAGTACATGTGTTGGAACGGACGGGAGGAAAACTGGCTGTACTTGCCATTGACCCCAGTTCAGAACGTTCCAAAGGAAGTATTCTGGGCGACAAGACCCGTATGGAAAAACTGGCACAGCATCCTAAGTCCTTCATCCGTCCCAGTCCCTCGGCAGGTTCTCTCGGAGGTGTTGCCAGAAAGACTCGTGAGTCTATCATCCTTTGTGAGGCAGCGGGATTCGACAAGATTTTCGTCGAGACAGTAGGCGTGGGGCAGAGCGAAACAGCCTGCCACTCGATGGTAGACTTTTTCCTTCTGATACAGCTGGCAGGCACAGGCGACGAACTGCAAGGCATCAAGCGAGGAATTATGGAAATCAGCGATGGCATTGTCATCAACAAGTGTGACGGAGACAATGTTGACCGCTGTCATCTGGCTGCCACCAGTTTCCGTAATGCCCTTCATTTCTTTCCTCCCCACGAGAGTGGATGGACTCCACAGGTGCTTTGTTACAGCGGCTTTTATGCCATCGGAATCAAGGAAATATGGGATATGGTATTCCAGTATGTCGACTTTGTCAAGGCAAACGGCTATTTCGAATATCGACGCAGTGAACAGGCCAAATACTGGATGTACGAGACCATCAACGAACAGCTCAGAAACCATTTCTATAACAATCCCGACATTCAGCAACAACTCAAGAAAGCAGAACAGGCAGTGTTGAAGGGAGAGAAAACCTCTTTTGTCGCTGCCGGAGAACTGTTGCAGGACTACGGAATCAAATAGTTTGACCATCCAACCATGAATATGCAGATAGAGATAGACAGCGGCAGTGGTTTCTGTTTCGGAGTGACTACCGCCATCAGCAAGGCAGAGGAAGAACTCGCCAAGGGAAAGATTCTTTATTGTTTGGGAGATATTGTTCACAACGGCATGGAGTGTGAGCGTCTGCACCGTATGGGGCTTGTCACCATCAACCATGCAGACTTGAAAACGCTGCATGGGGTGAAGGTGTTGCTCCGAGCGCATGGTGAACCTCCGGAAACTTATGCTTTGGCGAGGGAAAATGCTATCGAGGTGATTGATGCTACCTGTCCTGTCGTATTGCAATTGCAGCGAAGAATCAAGAGTCAATGCAACCAGAATCCGGAAGCCCAGCTTGTTATCTTTGGCAAGCCAGGACATGCGGAAGTATTGGGACTGGTAGGGCAAACCAATGGAAAAGCCATTGTCATCGACCATTTCGAGGATGTGATGAAGTTGGACTTCTCACGCGACATCTATCTTTTTTCTCAGACGACAAAGTCGCTTGATGAGTTTCATCGCATCATCGAATATATCCAGCAGAACATCTCGTCGAATGCCGTCTTTCGCAGTTTTGATACCATCTGCCGACAAGTGGCAAACCGGATGCCGAATGTCTCCAGATTTGCCTCTCGTCACGATTTGGTTCTCTTTGTATGCGGAAGAAAGAGCAGCAACGGCAAGGTTCTTTTTGACGAGTGTCTGCGTGTGAATCCCAACAGCCATCTCATTGAAGGACCGGAGGAGATTCAGCCGGCATGGTTGAAGAATGTCAACACTGTTGGTATCTGTGGTGCCACCAGTACACCCAAATGGCTGATGGAACAATGCCGTGATGCTATTATGAGCAGTAGCAGTACTGCTGCTACTGATTGATTTTTTCCAATGCTTTTGTTCTCAGCCACTCCTGTTGCTCCTCTTTTGTCAGCTCGCTGTTGTCGAGAAGAAGGGCATCAGGAGCTTGGGTGAGCGGAGAAACCTCGCGATGGGAGTCAATATAGTCGCGCTCCTGTACATTCTTCAAGATGTCTGCGTAATCGGCAGGCATTCCTTTAGCCTGCAACTCGTCGTATCGGCGTTGGGCACGAACCTCAGCAGAAGCAGTGACAAAGATTTTCAGTTCGGCATGGGGAAAGACCGTAGTGCCGATGTCACGCCCATCCATTACGATGCCTTTTTCGTCACCCATACGACGTTGCTGCTCAACCATTGCTGAGCGGACAAAAGGCAAGGCTGCTATGGGACTTACATGACTGGAAACCTCCATGCCACGTATCTCGCCTTCTACATTTTCTCCATTAAGAAGAACCTCTGGCAGTCGTGTGTCCGGATTCAAGCTAAAAGAGATGCGTATCTCGTCCATCTTCTCCTTCAACAGCTCTGTCAGAATCTGTCCGTCAGTCTTAAACAGCTGGTTGCGAAGGGCAAAAAGGGTGACGGCACGGTACATGGCTCCCGTGTCTACATATATATATCCTAATTCTTTGGCAAGAGCCTTTGCCATCGTACTTTTTCCACATGAGGAGTGGCCATCTATAGCGATAACGATTTTCTTAGTCATATTGATGTTTGGTGTATATCAGTGAAAGTGATTAAATTGTCATTATAGACTATACGTTACGTTGAAAAGAAGCGAGTTGGCTGAAACATGATACTTGGCGTAAGCCACCTGAAGTTTGAAACGTTCCAGTTGCAGACCTCCACCAAAGGAGAAAGCGGCGCCATGACTGCTCTCGCTGTCGTCATCGCTGACAATTTTCATTTCGTCGGCACGGCGGAAGTTATATCCTGCTGCCAAATAGATGTTTTCAGACAGCAACAGGTCGGCACCCAATGCAAGATGTTTGATGAAACCATCATCCCAGGAGTTAAGACGTGAGAGGGTGGCAGAGAAACGTAAGGGAGCGCCTATCAGACGTTTCGTGATACCCAACTGAAGGTCAAGGGGAATCTTCTCGAAATCATCCTCGTAGGCTTTCACCTCACCTCCCAGATTCTTGGCAACAGCCGAGATGGACAGCTGTTGTTCCTCGTCGTAGTAGTTCAGACCCAAGTCAACGGCAACAGCAAGAGCATTATAGCCAGCTAAGGACGAAGAAACGAATTTGGCAGTGATACCACCAGCCAGCTTGTCTGCCAACAGGTAAGTGAAAGTGCCGCCAACCATGATGTCTTTGGCTGATAAATCTCCCAGGTATTCGTTGGAGACAGAGGTCTGACGGATTTCACCATAATCCATGTACTGAGCCTGCACGCCCCAGGTGGCGCGATTGTTGATGGCACGCACAAACGAGGCGCTTGCCGTCTTCACTCCTTCCATATAGGTCATGTAGTTCAGGTTGATGCTCTTGTCACTCACGTTGCTGATGAGAGCCGGATTGTGGAAGATGAGAGTCGGTTCGTCATCTGTAATTGTAATATTGTCTCCACCAAGAGCAGCAGCGTGGGCACTCACGGGAAGGCGGAGGAAGTTGAATGCAGTCTCGCTCTCCTGACCCCACAAAGAAGCTGCCGTAAAGGCGAAAAACAGGGAAATAAGTATTTTTTTCATGTAATTCAGTTATTTTGACGGCAAAGATACGGCTTTTTTCAAATATCTCATTAATTTTGTAGCTGATTTCTTTCCGTACATTCATTAAAACGGAATTTTTTGTAGATTATTATAGTGCCAGAGGCATGGAAATAAAGAAAAATAAATCGGCAGACCTGGAAAGGAGACGTTGGCTACGTCTCCTCTTTGGCTTTTTCGTCTCGCTGGCACTTTTCCTGCTCGTCCTCGAAATTCCCTTCCCCGTTTCGTCTGATGAAGACCTCTCGCAAGCCGAGATGGAGGATCTTCTCTACGAGATGGACATGCTTCCATTAAGGAGTAGGGAAGAGCCGCCCCAGGTAAGCTCTGTCAAAAAGCAGGAACCGACTCTCGACCAAATAGAAGTGGTGGACAAGGAGGAACAGGACAAAGAACCTGAAGCAGAACTGCAGAAAGAGGAAAACGTCAACAGACCGGAAGACGTGCAGCAGGAAACGGCCGAAGAAAAGACTCTCCCGCAACCCTCTTTAGAACAGAAACCGGTAGACTATCTGGTGGTGGAGGTGCTGCCCGAATACCCCGGAGGTCCTGTTGAGTTTATGAAATGGCTTACCAAGAACCTCCGCTATCCGGCTGAAGCCATCCGGAAGAAAGTGCAGGGAAAGGTGGTGGCACAGTTCATCGTCAATGACGATGGAAGCATCACCGAACTCAAAATCATCAAGTCGCTGAATGCCGCTTGCGATCAGGAAGCACTACGCGTATTGCGCATGATGCCTAAATGGAAACCGGGGCTGCAGAACGATAAACCCTGTCGCACGATGGTGGCTATTCCTATCGTTTTCAGAATGTAAATCCCGACTGTCACTACGATAACCCAACAATAAACATACAATCATGATGAACCAACCCATTCCTTCCAACGAATTGCTGACCTTGGTCAATCAATTCATCGATGCTCTGCCTTATGACAGAAAACCCGAAACCATCTATGCACCTATTAAATATGTGCTGTCGCTGGGTGGAAAACGTATCCGTCCCGTGCTGATGTTGCTCGCGTATAATCTTTTTAAGGACGACCCCAAGAGCATCCTGATGCCAGCTTGCGGACTGGAGACATACCATAACTATACCCTCCTGCATGATGACCTCATGGACAATGCGGACGTGAGAAGAGGTCATCCCACCGTGCACCGGAAATGGGATGCCAATACAGCTATTCTCAGTGGCGATTCCATGCTTGTAGTGGCTTATCAGAGAATAGCACAGTGCCATCCTGACAAGTTGAAGCCAGTGCTTGAACTCTTCACGGAGACAGCTCTCGAAATAGGTGAGGGACAGCAGTACGACATGGATTTTGAACATAGAAACGACGTTACCGAGGACGAATATATCGAGATGATTCGTCTGAAAACAAGCGTTTTGCTCGCCTGTGCCGTCAAGATAGGTGCCATCTTGGCAGATGCCTCTGACGAGGATGCCGATAATCTCTATAAGTTCGGTGAGCAGATAGGACTTGCTTTCCAGTTGCAGGACGACCTCCTTGATGTCTATGGCGACCCCAAAGTGTTTGGCAAAGCCATCGGTGGAGACATCACCTCCAACAAAAAGACCTATATGCTCATCAATGCCTTCCAGAGAGCCAATGAACAGCAGCGCGAGCAGCTCCGTCGCTGGACAGAAGCCGTAGACTTTGACAGGGAGGAGAAGATAGCTGCCGTTACCGAACTGTATAACCAGATAGGTATCAGGGAGCTGTGTGAGCAGAAAATCAATGAGTATTTCCAGGAGGGCGTGAAATATCTCGACCGTGTGTCTGTTGACGAACAGCGGAAGGAAGAACTGCGCCAGTATACCTTCGAAATGATGAAAAGACAGCGCTGATGATGACTTTTGTGGATACGCACGCTCATCTCGACGGCGAGGAGTTTGCTGAAGATATCGAACAAGTGGTGCAGCGGGCTCGCGAGGCTGGCGTAAGCAAGGTGCTGGTGCCTGCGATACATCTGGACTCTGTTGCCACGGTCAGCGCATTATGCCGGCGCTTTCCCCACTTTGCCTTCCCCATGATTGGCTTGCATCCGGAAGAGGTGAAGGCCGACTGGAACGAGGTGATACAGAGGATGAAACAGTTGGACAGTCCCGAGTTTATCGCCATCGGCGAGGTAGGACTCGACTACTACTGGAGCAGAGAATTTGAGCGCGAACAGCTGCAGGCATTTGAAAAACAGGTGGAATGGGCGATTGAAACCCATCGCCCTCTGATGATACATTGTCGCAAAGCCCAAAACGAAATGGTTGCTCTCCTACGCCATTATGAACGGGAACTGCCTGGTGGAGTCTTCCATTGCTTCACGGGCAATGCATATGAGGCGGACGAGTTGCTCCGTTTCGAGGGCTTTGCTTTAGGTATCGGAGGTGTGCTCACTTTCAAGAAATCGCCCCTGCCCGAGGTGTTGCCTCAGTCTGTCCCCTTGAGCCGTATCGTCTTGGAGACCGATGCCCCCTACATGGCTCCTGTTCCGAAAAGAGGTAGCCGCAACGAGAGCGCCTACGTACGTTTTGTGTTGGACAAACTTGCCGAAGCCTATCGTGTAACCCCCGAAGAAGTGGCTGCCGTCACCAACGATACCGTTGAGCGCATCTTCCATCTTTCGGTGGACGAATGACAGGTAAGCACTTTCGCCAACCAACTGACAGGCAAGCGTCTGTCTGTCAATATGACAACTGACAGACCTGAAAGAATCGAAAAATCGTAGCGTTATCCCCATGACATGACTAAATCTTGTTAAAAAATGACGGCGCTAAGCGAAATGGTATTATCTTTGTACTCTATTCAGTGTCAGAGATGATCTCGAATTGATTACATAACCATCTAAAAAAAGAAAGAAATGACAACATCAACGATTATCGTATTGGTTGTGGTAGTTTTGCTGGCTGTATGGGCTATCAGCATCTACAACAATCTCGTGAAATTACGCAACAACCGTGAGAATGCCTTTGCAAATATTGACGTACAGCTGAAACAGCGTTACGACCTGATTCCACAGCTCGTTTCCACCGTCAAGGGCTATGCAACCCACGAAAAAGAACTGCTGACCCGGGTCACAGAAGCCCGTACGGCAGCCATGAGTGCCACAGGAATCAACGATAAGATTCAGGCAGACAACCTGCTGAGCAATGCCCTTTCCGGACTGAAGGTGTCTTTAGAGGCTTACCCCGACCTGAAGGCAAACCAGAACTTCCTCCAGCTGCAGGGCGAGATTGCTGACATCGAGAACAAACTGGCTGCCACCAGACGCTTCTTCAACTCTACTACCAAGGAGCTGAACAACGCCGTTCAGACCTTCCCTTCCAATATCTTTGCCAAGATGTTCGGATTCAGGACGGAACCCATGTTCGAGATTCCCCAGAACGACCGTGCTTCGCTGGAGAAGGCACCCGAAATCAAATTCTAATCCCATTCCTAACGACTTTTGTCAAGCATGAAATACGTCGGAATGTATACACAAATCAGGAGCAACAATATGAAGAGTGCCTTGTTGCTCCTGATGTTTCCTCTGATTATCCTTGCTACCGTCTGGGTGTTCATTGCCTTGGTGAGCTATTTTTCTACCTATACATACGATGCTTATGGCAATATGGTCAACCATTTCATGCCTGAAGTGGTCAATGGCTATTTCGTTACGACCATACCGTGGGTTATCATCGGGGTGGGAGTATGGTTTCTGATAGCCTATTTTGCCAATACTGCCATGATACAGCATGCCACGGGAGCACGCCCACTCAGCAGAAAGGAAAATCCCCGAGTGTATAATATCGTAGAGAATCTGTGTATGTCCTGTGGCATGGACATGCCCAAGGTAAACGTCATCGACGACCCCCAGCTCAATGCTTTTGCCAGCGGTATCAACAAACAGACCTATACCGTCACGGTGACTACAGGATTGATGAAGCTGCTCAATGATGACGAACTGGCAGGAGTCATTGCCCATGAGTTGACACACATCCGAAACAGAGATACGCGACTGCTCATTACCAGTATTATCTTCGTTGGTATCGTTTCGGCTCTGATGAGCATGACGGTAAGGATGATGTACCACATGATGTGGTTTGGGGATGGAAGCAGCCGGAGAGATGACAACGAGGGAAAAGGCAACGGACTGTCCATGATGGTCATCATGCTGATAGGTCTGCTGTGCAGTGCCGTGGCATACTTCTTCACCCTGCTCACTCGTTTTGCCATTTCGCGCAAGAGAGAGTATATGGCGGATGCCGGCGGTGCGGAACTCTGTGGCAATCCAAGGGCTCTCGCCTCTGCGCTCAGAAAGATTTCAGGCGACCCAGGACTGGGACACGTGGATAGAGAGGATATAGCTCAGCTGTATATCATACATCCTCAGGCTTTGTCACAGGGAGTGATGAGTTTTGTCAACTCACTGTTCAGCACTCATCCTTCCACAGAAGAACGTATTCGTATACTGGAGCAGTTCTGAATCTGATATCAATACCATTCTCTATCGTTTTTGAATCATGGAACAATTATTCAATCTCTATAAACAATGGGCAGGCACAGAGCCTGCCCATGTTTCAAAAATCCCCGGAGCAGGCAGTAACCGTGCCTATTACAGAATCAAGGGTAAGGATGGCCGAAGTGTGATTGGAGTCATCGGTACCAGCAGGGATGAGAATCATGCTTTTCTTTACCTCGCCAATCATTTCAATGCCAAAAGATTGCCCGTGCCCAAGGTGTTGGCTGTCAGTGAGGACCAACTCCGATATCTCCAGTCTGATCTTGGTGAGGTTTCTCTTTTTGATGCCATTGCTGGTGGTCGCAATGCCGGTGGCAGATATAATGTTCATGAAAAGGAACTGCTCAAGAGAACCATTCGCGAGTTGCCGAATATCCAGATAAGAGGGGCACGCGGACTCGATTTCTCCCAGTGCTACCCACAGCCGGAGTTTGATGTCAACAGCGTACTCTTTGACTTGAACTATTTCAAGTATTGTTTTCTCAAAGCCACCGACCTCGACTTCCACGAGCTGAAGTTGGAGGCAAATTTCCACCTCTTTGCCAAAGAACTGACAGCGGAAAAGGCCGATGCCTTCCTGTATCGTGATTTCCAGGCGCGTAATGTCATGCTCGATGCCGAAGGAAATCCTTATTTCATTGACTTCCAGGGAGGTAGAAAGGGTCCTTATTACTACGACCTCGCTTCTTTCCTATGGCAGGCATCTGCCAAATATCCCCATAAACTGCGGCGTGAACTGGTATACGAGTATTACGAGTCGCTCAAGAATTTCATGGAGGTGCCTTCAGAAAGGCATTTTGTTGACCGACTCAGTCAGTTTGTGCTTTTCCGTACCTTGCAAGTGCTGGGTGCATACGGTTTCAGAGGATATTTTGAGCAGAAAAAACATTTTATCGAATCCATTCCACCTGCCATCCAGAATCTGCGCGAGCTGCTGAAACTGGACTGCTTCCCTTATCCCTATATGATGGATATGTTGAAGCGACTCACTGAAATGCCCCGTTTTGCCTGTATCGAGCAGCCTGCCATGAACCGCAGTGACGGCTATAAGACGACCGACAAGAATATCTACAAGGCACATCCGCAGGATGGTCCTGCCACTTTCTCCAAATTTGATGGCAAAGGTCCGCTCGTGGTCAGGGTTTACAGTTTCTCTTACCGCAAGGGAATCCCTCAGGACGATTCGGGCAACGGCGGAGGGTATGTCTTCGACTGCAGGAGTACCCATAACCCAGGACGTTACGAGCCGTATAAACAGCTTACAGGACTGGATGAGCCGGTGATTCGTTTTCTTGAAGACGACGGCGAGATTCTGACTTTTCTCGACAGTGTCTACCGCTTGGCAGATGCCCATGTCAATCGTTACATCCAGCGAGGATTCACTTCCCTGATGTTCTGTTTTGGTTGTACGGGAGGTCAGCATCGCAGTGTCTACAGTGCCCAGCATCTGGCAGAACATATCCATGAGAAATTTGGCATCGAAGTGCATGTAGAGCATCGCGAACAGCACATCAGCCAGACGTTTCCGGCAAATAGCGGGATGTAATCTACTATTTCTTACAAGTTCAATTTAGTTGTGAATGAGCTTTTGGAAATGTCAACCAGAACGGATTGAAAAGTCAGTACAGGAGGAAAAAATTTGAGGGTGGCTAACCAGCCACCCTCAACCAACACAAAAACTAAACTAGACTTAACTAAAGCGTATGCGGGATTTATCTCAAACCCCCCTATAGGCATTGCAAAGATACGAATTAATTATCAACTTACAAGCTTTTTTATCGATAATTTTTGTAAAAATGTCGCTTTTTTCGTTTTTTTACATTTGAACCGATTTATTGACCAAATAAAAGTCCAAAATCGTCATAGCTGCCATTGCTTCTACGATGGGTACAGCACGAGGAAGAACACAGGGGTCGTGCCTGCCACGGGCGGTCAGTGTCGTGGCATTGCCTTCTTTGTCTACGGTGGGCTGTTCCATAAGGAGCGTTGCTACGGGTTTGAATGCCACGCGGAAATAAATGTCTTCACCATTGCTGATGCCACCTTGTATGCCTCCGCTTCTGTTGCTTGCCAATCCAATGCGATGGTTATCGCTGACAAAAACGTCATTCTGTTCGGAGCCTCTTGCAGATACGCCGGCAAAACCTTCTCCATATTCAAAACCCTTGACGGCATTGATACTCAGCATGGCGTGACCCAATACGGCATGGAGCTTGTCAAATTCGGGTTCTCCCAAGCTCTTTGGGCAGCCTTGAATAACACAGGTGATGATGCCACCAATGGTATCTCCTTCGCCTTTCACTTTCGCAATGAGCTTTTCCATCTCGGCAGCCTTCTCGGGGTCGGGACATCTTACCGCATTGCTTTCCGTCAGGGAGAGGTCATAAAGATGATAGTCCCGTTCAAGGGCTATGGTTCCTACTTGTGAGGTATAGGCTGTGATGGTGACGCCCAGTTGGCGCAGTGCCAGTTTGGCAAGAGCTCCAGCCACACAGCGGCTGATGGTGATGCGGGCTGAAGAGCGACCGCCTCCGCGATGGTCTCTCACACCATACTTATTATAATAGGTGTAATCGGCATGTGAGGGGCGGAAGAGACAACGCATGTTTTCGTAGTCCTGAGAGTGCTGGTTCGTGTTTCTGACAATGAAACCGATAGGACATCCCGTCGACTTGCCTTCAAACACGCCGCTGAGCAGTTCTACTTGGTCGGGTTCCTTTCTGCTCGTCGTGATGGCACTCTGTCCGGGACGTCGGCGGTTCAGTTCCGCTTGGATAAATGCCATGTCTATATCGATGCCTGCAGGCATACCGTCAACCACACCGCCCACAGCCTCCCCGTGGCTTTCGCCGAAGGTGGTCAGTGTAAATACATTGCCGAAAGTATTTCGCATAATCTAAGTCTGTTTGGGTTTGCTCCGTTTTTAGGGTCAGTGACAGTGTCCGCATCCGCAGTCGCCGCCGTGATGGTGACCGTGGTCATGTCCGCACTCGTCGCCGCAGTTGCAGTCGTGATGACCGCCACAGCCGCCTCCGCAGTCGTCACATCCACAACCGCAGTGCTCTCCGCTGAGTCGGTTAATCATGCCTTGAATCTCCTCGTTGGTAGCCTCGCGCTTTTCGATGACGCTGCCGACAAACTGCAGGGTCTTTCCTGCCAGAGGATGGTTGAGGTCCATCTTCACATTCTCGTCAGTAACGCTCAGCACGCGACCATAGAAGTGGTTGCCGTCTTCGTTCTGAAGCGGAACGATGGCATCCACGAAGATGTGCTCGTGGTCGAAATGTCCGTTGATGGTGAAGATACTTCTGTCAAGATCCAGGATGCGTTCCTGCTCGATGTCACCGTAAGCCTGCTCCTTGGTGAGCTTGAAATCGAAGTTGTCACCCTTGGCTAATGCCATGATTTCCTGCTCGAAGGCATCCAGCGTAATGCCGAATCCACTGATAAACTGGAAGGGTTTGTCGGCTGTAGCCTCTTCAATAAGTTCGTTTTCGTTGTCATCTGCCGTGTACAGTTTGTACGAAACGGCGATGTACTGATTGTGGGGTCTTTCCATTGTCAATACTTTATTAATCATGATTTTCTATTAGTGAATGCAAAGGTAAGCAAAAAAGCCCGAAAAAGGGGATGGTAACGCCGAAAAATGCGAAAAAGTGATACAAATAGTTCGTTTTTGTAGCTTTTTTGTGAAATTTTCGTTATTCGCGTATTTCTTTGACCTACGTCAATAAAAGAACTGTTTGCGCGCACAACCGCACAAAAATGCTTGGAAGATATGTTTATTTGCTCTACCTTTGCAGCGTCAAAAAGGACAAAAGGATAACAAATTAATTAGTTAGTTAAAGTAAAAAGAAAGGGTAACAAAAATGAAAAAGATTGTATTAGTAGTAGTTGCAATGCTGAGCATGACTACAGCATTTGCAGAGAATGAGAAAGCCAACAATGTGAATGCCGTTAATGCTTACGACATGAGTGTTAACATTCGCAAGTTAGGAGAGGCTCTGGGTCTGACTTTCGAGCAGATGGAGACCGTATCTGATATCCACCGCACTTTCTGCGGCGAGATGATGATAGCTTCTCAGGCACATCAGGACGACCGTAAGAGCTTGGTAGAGAGCGCAGTCAACAAGGATTTGAAATATATGGGATATGTGCTCACTGCCAGACAGTTTGAGAAGTACAACTTACTGCTCAACACCACTCTCACTAACCGTGGCTTGAATCAGTAATTATTCTACAGACTTGACAAATCTTGAAGAAAGAGGCATTGTCCGTGCGGATAGTGCCTCTCTTTTTTTGCCTGAAAATTTGTAGGTTTCGTTTTTTTTTCTTTCTTTTGCACATTCAATGGTGTGCTTATGTATCATTTCAAGTCATTATCCTTGTTGATTGCCTGTAGTTGGCTCTTTGTTCAGAGCGCGGTCGTGGCTGGCGAATCCTCTGATGCCAAGTTGTCGCCCTTGCTCAGGAAATGGGTGTTGGAACGATTGACAAGTGTTTCAAAGACAAGAACTTACAGGACTGCGGCAGCGGGGGATGAGAGTCCCTTGACGACCATCGCCTTTGTCTGTGCAGACAAGACGAGGGGCGACAGTCTGTTGCGTTCGCGCGGATGCAGGGTCTACGACCAGAAGGATGATATCTTCATCGTCATGGCTCCGTTGGACAGTGTCAGTTCCATCGCCTCCATGCCTCAGGTCAGACGTGTAGAGGCATCGGCTCCCTGTCGCCTGACCATGGACACTACATCCGTCGTGATAGGAGCCTCCAAGGCATACGCAGCCCAACAGCTTCCACAGGCATTTACCGGCAGCGGAGTAGTGGTGGGCGTGATGGATATTGGCTTTGACCTGACCCATCCTACTTTCTATGATTCCACGGCTACGCATTATAGGATAGGCGCGTTCTGGGACCAGTTGGCTGCCATGGAGGATGAAGATAACGTACCCGTAGGAAATGTGTTCGAGGGAGGAGAACAGGTGTTGAGCCGAGCTTCTTCCGTAGATGGTGAGTTGCAGACCCACGGTACGCACACGGCAGGCATCGCTGCTGGTGCTGGTTACAACTCGCCTTATCGCGGCGTGGCTTTTGAGAGTGAACTCTGTCTGGTTTCCAATGCCGTTTATGAAGACTTGCCGTTCATCGACTCCACCTTATTATATAGGTATACATCGGCATCCGATGCCCTGGGCTTCAAGTATATCTTCGACTATGCCGCCAAGCAGGGCAAGCCAGCGGTGGCGTCTTTCAGTGAAGGCTCATATCCTCTCTATTCGTCAGACGACAGTCTGTATGCCGAATATTTGGGAAAACTGACCGGACCGGGACGTGTCATCGTGGCTTCTGCCGGCAATGAGGCGTACAAACAGACATGTCTGCTCAAACCCTGGGGCAAGGCACAGGCAGGAAGTGCGATAGCATGTGGCGGTGAAGAAAACAGCATGTGTCTGCGAGGCAATGGCTCTTTCCGTCTGCGCCTTGTTTGTGATGACAATAATGGCGAAGCGTCCGGTGAGTTGGAGTTGGACACGGAAAAGCTTGAGATGGGCGAGGAGCGTACCGACACCTTGTACCATACCGTGAGGGGAACCATTACGGTGAAGACCGAACGCATCCCAGCCTCTTTCTTCCCCTCAGACACTCTGTATCTGGTCACTTTGCTGGCAGATGACCCCATGGTCCATCACGCTACGCGCCTTTTGGCGATACTCTCCGGCGAAGAAGGTGAAGCTACTTTGTATACTGCCTCGTTCGGCTTGCAGTTCTATGCCAGCAGTCGTTATCCCCAGTGGTGTGATGCCGTATCAGGATATAACGTGCTGTCACCTTCGGTTCATCCCAGTGTGATATCGGTGGGAGCAACCATCCATCGTACGGGCTTTACCAATTATCTGGGCACCTATTATGACTATTCGCAGTCGGGACGTAACGATGGAGTCTGGGCAGACTACTCTTCTCAGGGTCCTACCGTCGACGGCCGTATCAAGCCCGATGTATGCGCACCGGGAAGCAATGTGGTTTCTGCCTATAGCAGTTACTATCTGGAGCATAACCCTGATGCAGGTGATATCCTTTCTGATGTTGCCCATTTCGTGTGGCAGGACAGGACTTACGCATGGAACAGCAATAGCGGCACATCGATGGCAACCCCCGTGGTGGCAGGTGTCATAGCTTTATGGATGCAGGCCAAACCCGACTTGACTCCTCAGGAGGCAATGGATGTGATTGCTGCCACCTCGCGCCATCCCGAGGAGAATCTCACTTATCCCAACAACAGTTATGGTTATGGTGAGATAGATGCTTATGCCGGACTCCTGTATCTGTTGGGCTTGAATGGTATTTCAGATATTTCCCCCGAGCCTGCTCGTGAGTTGCTCTCGGCAGCTTTCGATGCCACGGGCTGTCTGCAACTCTCATTCAGCAGGCAACCCCTTCATCCCGTTCAGTTGAGTCTTTACGACATGTCCGGAAAGAAGCTTTATCGGGAAAGCCATCCTTTCACCGGCACAGCTCACTGTTCGGTGATGCTGCCTACGCTTCCATCTGGTGTTTATGTCGTGCAGCTGACAAGTGCGGATAAGGGATGTAATGGCTCCCTGCTGATTAGAAAAAGACAATGATACTCCTCATGTAAAACATATATAATACGATAAAGAGATGAAAACAAGAAAATGGATTTTAGGCTGTATCGTTTCAGTCATCCTCGCGAGTTGTGGTACCTCAAGCACGGTACCCATTGTAGGTCGTAAACAGAATCTGTTGGTTACCGACGAGCAGGTGCTGAGTCTGAGCAACGAACAGTATCAGTCGTACATGAAGTCGGCTAAAGTCTCCACCAATGTCACCAACACCAACATGGTCAAGAGAGTGGGGCAGCGCATTGCTTCTGCTGTCATCAGTTATCTCAACACCAATGGCTATGGCAACGAGGTGTCACAGTATCAGTGGGAGTTCAATCTGGTGCAGGACCAGAATGTCAATGCCTTCTGTATGCCCGGTGGAAAGATAGTAGTCTTCGAAGGACTGCTGCCCGTTACCCAAGATGAGGCTTCGCTGGCCATCGTCGTAGGCCATGAGGTAGCCCATGCCGTGGCGAAGCATTCCGCAGAACGTATCAGCAATGAAGTACGCAAGCAGTATGGCAGTCAGATATTGGGCAGTGTGCTCAGCAGTTCAGGTGTGGATGCCAGTTGGCAGCAGATAGGAGCCACCGTCTTTTCTCTCGGTTCGCAGTTTGGTGCAGCTGCCTATTCGCGTAAACAGGAGAACGAGGCGGACCATTTAGGTCTTATCTTTGCTGCGATGGCTGGTTATAATCCGGAAGTGGCGGTCAACTTCTGGCAGCGTATGGCAGCTTCCACTTCGGGTTCTTACACGCTGTTGAGTGACCATCCCAGTGATGAAACCCGTATCAAGAATATTCAGGGATGGATGCCCGAGGCGCTGAAATATTACAATGGAGGTTCTACGGTAACGGCACCCACAACGGCTTCCGGCTTGAAGAGTTCGTCCTCTTCGTCTACTCAGTCAATGCCAACCTTTCATATTTCCACCAAGAAAAAATAGTAGGCTGATAAGGGCAACTTGGCCTTCTTATCGTCACTTACTTTGTTTATATTCGCCTCAGAAGTGTTCATAATATCACTATG
>CAMAHD010000030.1 GCA_945834405.1 uncultured Prevotella sp.
CTATAAGCTATTCATCCCACCGTAGTCATGGTTTTCCAGTAATAGTAGAGCACACCGAGCACGCTGAGCAGGATAGCAATCAGAACCGTCTTGAACAGGCATCCTGCAATCTTCTTGACTGTGACGAAGCCAACGATGAGCATCAGCAGAGCGATGGCATAAAGGTAAATGTTATCCATGTTGAGTTGAAAATTATTTGAATAGTCGTCTGTAATTGGTTGGTATCAAGGTTTCAAATTCCATGTTCTCGTGAGTCATGGGATGGGTGAAACAGAGCTTGTAGGCATGGAGGCAGAGCTGATGCAGCGGGTCGTCGCCGTTGCCATACTTCACGTCTCCGCAAACGGGATGCCCCATGTCTGCAGAGTGGACTCTGATCTGGTTTTTTCTACCCGTTTCCAATCGGTATTCCACCAGAGAGTGGTCTGTCGTTCGTCGCAGCACCCTGAAATGGGTGATGGCATACTTGCCTCCATTGTCTACGGGCGAGGAGTAGGTGACATAAGCCTTGTTGTCCTTCAGCCAGTTGGCTATGGTTCCCTCGTCTTCCTCCATCTCGCCACTTACCACAGCCACATAGCGTCTGTCATAGACGATGTCGTGCCAGTTGTGTTCCAGTATCTGTTCCGTTTCCATGTCTTTGGCATAGACCATCAGTCCGCTGGTGTCGCGGTCGAGGCGGTGTACGACGTGAGCTCGGCACTTCTGTTTCGATTTGTGGAAATAGTCGTCCAGGATAGCCTTCACGTTGAGCGACGAGTGTCCTGCCGCCATCGAGAGAATGCCAATGTTCTTTTCAATGACGATGAGCCATCTGTCTTCATATACAATCTTCAGATACTTGCTCTTGAACGCCATCTGGTTGCGTTTGCTGTTGCTCACGGCAATCTTCATTCCGGGTTGCAGCGGATAGTCAAACTGGGTGACGGTCTTGCCGTTCACCTTGATGCCTCTGCCCTGAAGGGTAGCCTTTATCTTGTTGCGGCTTTCCTTGACGTGGGTGAGGAGATATTCCAGAAGGGGAGCCTCCGTGTCCACCACGAGGTGGGTATAATCATTGGTTATGTTGGCTTGGTATCTCATTGTTCTGCTGTTTTTTCAGTTAAAGAAGTTCCATGACACACCCATGCGCAGTACTCTGCCGTTCTGTGGATAGTGTGGGGCGAGGAAATACATCTTGTTTCCGTTTCCTGCATTGGCATGACTGAACATGATGAAGAAGCGGGTATGCTTCAGGTGCATGTTGACATAAGCGTCGACGAAGGGGTAGCCTCCCAGTTTCTGCCGGCTTTCTTTGTTTTCCTGTACGGCAAACTGGTTCAGCTGGGGGCAGAAGTCGGGAGCATCATATTCGGTAAACATCCAGGCGTCGGCACCCAGTTCGACGGACAGCTCATGGGCGATGCGGAATTTCAGATAGAGATTGGTAAAGACATTGAGTGCCGGAACGGGCAAAACATCCTTGTCGCTGCTGTTCTGGTAAGTGATGATGTTTTCCCAGTGAAGCGGACCTAATTTGACGTTCTGCTGCAGTTGCGCTGTCAGCAGGTTGATGTTGCTGCCACATTGTCTGATACCGGCACTGAGAGCCTTGCGTGCCTCGTCTGTTGCGGTATAGTTCATGGCAAAGTAGGTGTAGTTCTGAATCTCTTCAATGGCAACGCGCAGCGAAGTTTTCGTCTTGCGGTAGTGGAAAAGTCCCTCTATGCGCGTACGTGTTTCTTTGTCGCTTGCTCCGTTGTCCCACCAGAAGTTTTTGCTGTGATACTGACGCTGGTAGAAGGTGGGATTCAGTCGGTAGATGTATGCCTTGGCAGCCAGTGTCACGGTGTCGCCAAAGAGCGGGAAGTTCAGGTCGGTGCTGAAGTCAGCCTTCAGCTGTCCTGCATCTTCTCCCGTGAGCCATGTTTCTACCATCAGGTTGTAGTGCAGGGTATTTCCCTGTGTCTTGTTCAGCTGTCCTCCGATGCTCACGGTATTCTCGTTCCAGTGTCCGGCTGTCGCCATGTTCAAGCCCTGGGTTACCAATAGCTGAGGCATGGTGAACTTACGCAGTTCGTGTGTGGCAAACACCTTTACTCCAGCCTTGGCATACTTGTTGAAGCCTTCGAGCAGGGCGATGGCAAAGGTGTTCTTGACCGACAGCATCTTGGTCTGGTCGTAGATGGAGTCGCCGCCATATCGGTAGTCATCGAGACATTCGTAGTAGCGGTTGGCATAGTAGTCTTCCGGACTCTTGTAGGCCTGGTAGATGCGGTCGTATTTGTTGACGTCCAGCGTATGTATAAAGCTGGTTACAGGCACATATTCGCGCTTCATCGTGGCATCGATGGAGTCTTGCAGTGCTTCTTCTTGCAGCTTGGCCTTCAGCTCTTCGTCATTGGCAATCTTCACACGAGTGCTGTCGCTGGCAATCTTCATGCGAATACTGTCAGTGACGGCTGTGCCGCCTCCAGCTGGTGCATCTCCTGCGATGCGTGCACCTTCGGGTCTTCCGGAAGCCGCACTCGTTTTCTTTTGCTTTTTCTTCCTCTCGGAATCCCCCTTGTCATTGTCCTCCATGTCGTTGTCCTCATTGTCCTTTTTGGATGCTTGTGCAAACTGTCGGGCTTTGATTTCCTCATCGGTCATTTTCACCAGGCGATAGAATCCCACGGCATATCGATGGTTGAGGAAGAAGTGTATGTTGTTGTTTCTGTTCCAGTTACGTTGTAGGATGGTAGGAATCTCGTTTTCGGCATACGTGTCACTGAAGCTTTCGGGATGTGTGATGTAGTTATCGTTGGTGATACCTCCGTTTTCTGCCACTTTCTGATGGTTGGTAGAGAAGACGGTGTGCAGTTGGTATCTGTCACCGATGTGCGAAAGATAGAGGGTTGCACCGAAGTGGGATGCGCTTTGGTTGCTGTAATATCCGCGGGCGTAGGCGTAGTTGAGGTCAAAACCCATACCCGTTTTCTTGTTGGCATTGACGGCAAAGCGTGCATCAATATGGTCTTCGCCGTTTGTCTTGTCACCACAGTTGTCGTAGGAGATGTTGGTGATGGGCGAAAGCGTGTTGGTAAAGTGGAGTTGTTCAACTTCTTTGATGAAATAGCTGTAAGGCTGGGTGAAGATGAACTGTTGGGTCAGAGGTCTGTCGATGACGATGCGGCTTTCTCTTGCCGTATAGTTGTTGCCGGTGGTATTGTACTCACCGTAGACACCTGTGTTGAAGGTGGTGTTGGGGTAGAGATGCGGCATGGTATCGATTTCGGCGGCAGTGATGTCGCCGAATTTCCTGTCGATGTTCCACACGTGCAGTCCTATTGGAATCTCCTTGTCCTGTGTGCTGTCGTTTCTCAGTTTGTTGAAGTTGCGGTTTCCCGCCTGTTGACCATACTGTGTAAAGTTGTTGTTGTCCTGTATGAAGTCTTGCGCCCACAGGTCAGTACAGCCAGCCAAGAGCAGAGCCGTCAGGCAGAGGGTATGTTTCATTTATTCACTCGTAAAAGTCGGATGGCAGATTCGATGAACTTGATAGCGATGGCTATGTAGATACACATCTTTCCCGTTTCCTGGTTTCCCACGTAGAAGATAACCATTCCGGCGATGGCCAGGACGATGAAGATAAGGTTGAGCCAATTACGCACTTTGAGCATCCGGTCTTTCGGACGCTCAAAGCGTTGTGGGTGTTCCCATTGTATGTGGGTTTCCTCGTGTTCTTTATCTGTTGTTGTCATTTCAGTAATTCAGCGAATTTCTGGAAGATATAATCTTTTCTGTCGATGGTTTTCCTGCGGAATTTACCTGTTGTTCTCGACAGGTTCTGTTTGTTCTTCTTCAGTCCGTATTCGTCGGTTATCAGTTCTTCTGCCCGATAAGCCAGCGGAGTCCTTTCCTCGTCATAGAGGTAGTGAATGCGGTTGATGGTCACCTCGGCGTTTCCGTCGGTGCATATGACGGTGAGATTGAACATGAGGCGTGTACGGTCGAGAACGAGAGGCTTGTTCTTGAACACGAGCCATTCCTGGAAGTAGGCTGCCAGTTCTCCTGTCTCAGGCTTTTCCATGATAAAGCGGCTTTGTTCAAACTGGTTTTTCTCTTTCAGCATTCCGGCTATCTGCTTGTGCAGGATGTCGTAAATCTGTCTGGCACTCTTTCCCGGAGCCGGAATGTGCTGGGTGAATGTAACCTTTCCGTCCACTACGGGTACTGCTCCTGCGAGGTATTTCTGGTCTGGATTCTTCTGGGTTTGTTCCGTTGATTCAGCCATCTCCCAGGTGTTGTCCTGTGCCATGGCTCCTGATGATAGGACAGAGAGCGCCAGTGCTGCAAAAATGTATTTCAAATTCATGTCTTTTCTTTTTTTATGTTGAAACCAACTGCAAATGTACGAATAGTTTTCTGAAGGAGGCTTCATTCGCTCTAAACTTTACGTATTTTTAATATCTCCTTTTGTCTCTGTAGCTGTTCAGCGAATCGATTGTTAATGACAACAGGGACAGCAGAGGACAGCACATCCAGGAAGATGCGGGCTGAACCAATGGTCACTGACCGAAGGGTTCAAGTCTGGTCGGGTCACTTATATAAGTATCGCTTGATGCTCTTTTTCGGAGTTTTCTCAAACTCCTCCTGCTGAATCTCGATGGCTGCCACCTTGGCGTATGCAGGAACCTGCTGGTTGAGTTCGATGAGGTTCTGCTGCATCTGCTTCTCGATGTCACTCTGTTGCCATCCCTGCGTCTTGCATTCGTCGAAGTCGGGAAATACGAGTCCGTAGAGTTTCTCTCCTCGCTGAACCACGACGCTTTCTACCACGTAGGGCAGAGAGTTCAGCTTGTCTTCAATCTCTTCGGGATAGATGTTTTGTCCGTTCGAGCCTAGCAACATGTTCTTGGAGCGTCCGCGGATGAAGAGGTTTCCTTCGGCATCCATCGTGCCCAGGTCGCCAGTATGATACCATCCTTCGCTGTCGAGGACTTCAGCCGTTGCTTCGGGATTCTTGTAGTAACCGAGCATCACGTTCATGCCTCTTGCATAGATTTCTCCGGGAATGTTCTGAGGGTCAGGACTGTCAATCTTCACTTCCATGTGTACTACAGCCCTTCCGCAACTGCCGGGGACAAACGTGTTGTAGTCGCTGTAGGTGATGATGGGGGCACACTCGGTGGCGCCATATCCCACGGTGTAAGGGAATTTGATGCGGTGTAGGAACTGCTCTATCTCTTGGTTGAAAGCCGCTCCGCCGATGATGATCTCATAGAAACGTCCTCCGAAAGCCTCTACCACCTGTTGGCAGATGCGCTGTTCCACCTTGGTACTGATGATGGGTGTCTTGAGCAGCAGGCGCACGGGACCCGTCTGTATGCGGGGCAGCACCTTCTTGCGTATAATCTTCTCGATGACGAGTGGAACGGCGATGATGATGGTAGGCTTGACGTCGCTGAAGGCCTGTGCGATGATGGCAGGCGAGGGTACACGGGTGAGATAGTAGATGTGGCATCCGTGTAGGAATTCGAAGATGAATTCGAAAGCCATTCCATACATGTGAGCCATGGGCAGAATGCTGATGATGGAGTCGCCAGCCTTTACCTGCTTGCCCAAGACGCCTTCGGCAAAGTCGTAGTTGCTCCAGATGGCACGGTATGGAATCATCACGCCTTTGGAAAAACCTGTCGTGCCGCTGGTATAGTTGATCATGGCGAGTTCGTCAGGACTCGTTTCCTTGTAGTAGTTCACGTGTTCGGGACGGAAGTACTTGGGGAATTTGGCACCGAAGAGCGCGTTGAGGTTTTCTCTGGCATAGGTCAGTTTGTTGGTTCGCGAAATCATGAGCGAGTAGTCGGGTATATTGATGATACCCTCCAGCTGCGGCATCTTGGTGGGGTCGATGGTTGGTGCCACCATGTCGCCGACAAAGAGGAGCTTCGCCTCGCTATGGTTTACGATATGATGAATCTGTTCTGGCAGAAATTCATGCAGGATGGGAACAGCCACGGCACCATAGGTCAGGGTTGCGAGAAAAGCCACGGCCCAGTTGGCACTGTTTCTTCCGCAGAGGGCAATCTTGTCGCCCTTGACAACGCCGCTGTGTTCGTATAGGATGTGCAGCTTTTCAATCTTCCTCGCCACGTCATTGTATTGAAGTGTGGTGCCTTTGTAATCGGTCAGTGCATCCAGTTTCCAATGCTCAATGATGCTTTTTTCTATAATGTTGTTGAAGCTATTCATAAGTATTATCTTTAGGATTTTTGTTATGTTGGGTTCTATAAATTAGCTTTGTCAGATTTTCGAGTCCCACCTTATTTATATAAATAGCGTTTGATGCTCTTTTTAGGTGTTTTGGCAAACTCCTCCTCGTGCAGTTCCATGGCCGAAATCTTGGAGTATGCAGGCAGTTGGCTGTTCAGAACGTTTCGGTTTTCCTCCATCACGTTTTGAATGTCCTCGTCGCTGAATCCCATGTTGCGGGCCTCTTCGTAGTCAGGATGTACGAGAGCCACGAGTTTCTCGTCGCGCTGAATGATGATACTCTCTGAAACCAGTGCCATTGAGTTGAGCTTGTCCTCTATTTCCTCGGGGTATACATTCTGTCCGTTGGCACCCAGCAGCATGTTCTTGATACGTCCGCGGATAAAGACATGACCGTCGGCACTCATCGTACCCAGGTCGCCCGTGTGGTACCATCCCTCGTCGTCAAGCACCTGCTTGGTGGCTTCGGGGTTCTTGTAGTAGCCCAGCATGACGTTGGTGCCTCTCGAGACAATCTCTCCGGCTACGTTCTGCGGGTCGTGGCTCAGTATCTTCACCTCCATGTGGTCTACGGGAGTTCCGCAGCTGCCAGGAACGAAGTCGTTGAAATCGCTGAAGGTGATGAGCGGCGCACACTCTGTGGCTCCATAGCCCATCGTGATGGGGAAATCGATGCTGGAGAGGAAGTGTTCAATCTCCTGATTGAGCGGCGCACCTCCGACAACTACCTCGTAGGCATTGCCTCCGAACACTTTCATCACATCCTCGCAGATACGCTGGCGTACCTTCTTGTTGATGACGGGCATGCCCATGAGCAGCTTGACGAGGTTGTTCTGAATCTTGGGGAAGACATGCTTGCGCACAATCTTTTCGACCACCAACGGAACGCTGATGACGATAGCCGGTTTCACCTCGGCAAATGCCTGTGCAATGACGGCAGGCGAGGGCAGGCGTGTCAGGAACGAGAGATGGCATCCGTGACAGAAGGGGAAGATAAACTCTACCGCCATGCCGTACATGTGAGCCATAGGCAGGATGCTCAGCGTGTTGCAGCCCTCGGGAATCTTGCTGCCGATGGCTCTGAAACAGAAGTCCAGATTGCCCCAGATGGCTCTGTAAGGCAGCATCACGCCCTTGGAGAAACCCGTCGTTCCGCTGGTATAGTTGATAAGTGCCAGTTCTTCGGGTTCGTCACGGTGATACTTCACGTGTTCCTGTCGGAAAGCCTTTGGAAAGCGTCGTCCGAAAAGCTCGTTGAGATGCTCGCGGGCATACGTCAGTTTTTCTGAGCGTGTCGTGTGCAGTGAGTAGTCGGGCAGGTTGATGATACCCTCCAGCTGCGGCATTTCGTCAGCGACAATCGTCTTCACCACCACATCTCCTACAAACAGCAGCTTAGCCTCACTGTGGTTGACAATGTTGTGAATCTGTTCGGCATTGAACTCGTGCAGTACAGGAACAGCCACAGCCCCGTAGGTAAGGGTCGCAAAGAAAGCCACTGCCCAATGAGCGCTGTTGCGTCCGGCAATGGCTATGCGGTCTCCTTTCTGTACACCGCTGTGCTCAAAAAGTATATGTAGTTTTTCAATCTTTCTTGCCACATCGTGGTATTGCAGCGTGATGCCTTGATAGTCGGTAAGGGCATCTCTGTCCCAATGTCTGATGATGCTTTCTTCTATGTAAGAGTTGAAGCTTTTGAACTTATTCATTGCACATTCGTTAATTTTTTGTGCAAAGATATATTATTATTTGCACATCCCCAAACTTTTTGTGCATAAATCGTTTTCTTTTGAAGAAAAATATGGGTCTGAGTAGAAGAAATGAGTCGTTGAGGTATAAAAATAACACAATTCAAGGAGAAAAAAGTGGGAAAAGTTGTGTGATTGAAAAAAAAATATTACTTTTGCATTGAATTCAGAAAGACGTTTCCGATCGCGAAACGTTATCTTCACAATATTCTTATATTGTCATCAAGAAAAATCTCACATATATATAATAATATGTATACAAAAGAAGAATTAGAGTCATTGGACACTCCAAGTCTTATGGAAGTGGCTGGACGTTATGGCATCGGCATCACTGACGGAGCCGGCAGAGAATCACTCATCTATGCCATTCTTGACAAGGCTGCTGAGGAGGAGGCTGCCAATGCAGCGCCCAAGCGTAAGAGAACACGCATTGTGAAAAAGGATACGGACAAAGTATATTCCGTTACCGGTAAGGACGGAGAAAATCTCGATACCAAGAAAAGAAGGACCAAGGCAGAAAAGCCGCTGTTTGACGACCTGCCAGCCAGCACCGAAACCGCAGAGGTCAGCGCCGAGCCGGAAGAGGAGGTCAAGCCAGCCCCCAAGAAGCGCGGACGCAAGTCGAAGGCACAGCTTCTGGCCGAACAGGCAGAGGCTGCCGCAGCCGCCGCAGCAGAGGCACAGCAGGCACTGTCAGAGACAGAAGCAGAGCCCGAAGGCAATGAGGAGACAGAACCGGTGGAAACAGCTGCACCGGAAGCTCAGGAAGAAAACGTTCAGGAAGTGCCCGAGGAGATGTTTGGCAATACGAACACTTCTGCCGAAGGACAGAACCAAGCCCTCATCGAGCAGTTGCAGGAAAAAATGAGCCAGCGCGCCGCTGAAGCTGCTGCCAATGCTCCTGCATCCGCCCAGAACGCAGATGGCGTTTGGGAGGGCGACCCAGGCGATGGTACAGACTTCATTACGGTTGTCGACCTGCCCATCGAAGATCAGGGAGCCATGCCTACACTCGACATCTTTGACCGTCCCGTGGCTGGTAATGTCGGTGAGTATCAGGCACCTCAGATAACAGTCAGCGACGACGCTCCGCAATACGATTTTGCCGATATCATTTCCGGCAATGGCGTGCTGGAGATTCTTTCCGACGGTTACGGATTCCTCCGTTCCAGCGACTACAACTATCTTTCGTCGCCCGATGACATCTACGTATCGCCACAGCAAATCAAGAAATATGGTCTCAAGACCGGCGACGTGGTCAGCTGCATGGTACGCCCTCCGCACGACAACGAGAAGTATTTTGCCATGAGTGACGTCCAGAGCATCAACGGACGCAATCCCGAAGATGTGCGCGACAGAGTGGCTTTCGAACATCTGACGCCCCTTTTCCCCGACGAGAAGTTCAATCTCTGCGGTGACAGGGCTACAACCAATCCCAGTGTGCGTATCGTAGACCTTTTCTCACCTATCGGCAAGGGTCAGCGTGCGCTGATAGTGGCACAGCCCAAGACAGGTAAGACCATCCTGATGAAGGATATAGCCAACGCCATTGCAGCCAACCATCCCGAAGCCTATCTGATGATGCTTCTCATTGACGAACGCCCCGAGGAGGTTACCGACATGAGCCGTACCGTCAATGCTGAGGTCATCGCCTCTACCTTCGACGAGCCTGCCGACCGTCATGTGAAGATAGCCGGTATTGTGCTCGAAAAAGCCAAGCGACTGGTTGAATGTGGCCACGATGTGGTTATCTTCCTCGACTCCATCACCCGTCTTGCCCGTGCCTACAATACCGTCAGCCCTGCCAGCGGCAAGGTGCTCACCGGTGGTGTGGATGCCAATGCGCTGCAGAAACCCAAGCGTTTCTTCGGTGCAGCGAGAAATATCGAGAATGGCGGTTCACTCACCATCATCGCCACAGCCCTTATCGATACGGGTTCCAAGATGGACGAGGTTATCTTCGAGGAATTCAAGGGTACGGGCAACATGGAGTTGCAGCTCGACCGTATGCTCAGCAACAAGCGTATCTTCCCCGCTGTCAACCTGGTGCAGTCGAGCACCCGTCGCGACGACCTGCTGCATGATTCCACTACGCTCAACCGTATGTGGATTATCCGCAAGTTTATCAGCGAGATGAATCCTATCGAGGCGATGAATACCGTCCGCGACCGATTGGTACAGACACGCAGTAACGAAGAATTTTTGCTTTCGATGAATGGATAAGAGATGGACTCAGGCAGTGGTGACAGCCGTGCTGGCAGCAGCCTTGTTTTTTGAGTTCCTTCTCCGACCGCATACACCAGACCCTCTTCTCACCACAGAAGAGGGTTCTTATCTCATGGCTGCCGGCAACAGGCTGGCTCGGGTGGACACGGTGGCGCTTCGTGGCAGGTCAGCCATCGCCTATGCCCAGGCCTACTCAGATACGCTTCAGCAGAAAGTGGCATGTCTGCGCCAGTGTGTTGCCGAGGCAGACTATTTCCTGCGGGTTCATGCTGTTCAAGACGAGGGTTACGGCAGTGTGATGAACAGGCGTACAGGCATGATGGCAAGCATTGACAGTATAGAGCGGATACAATCCGTCCTCGACTCTCTGCTGAACAGTCCGAACCCCGACATACAGGTTGTTACCAATCGTGTGGCATCGCCTCTCAGCAAGCTGCCGCCCCGCAATCTCTTTGTCACTATCCACGGCATGACGTGGCTGAACGGTCAGATACGCATAGGGTGGGAGCGTAGTGGCAGAGGGGTCGAGATAGACGATTGCGGACAGACCATTACGGGAACCTGGCTCAAAGATACCGTGGTGACTGGCAAGATATATGGCAGCGACGGTATTTACGAGGGCATGATATCCAACGAGCTGTATGCAGAGGGTCATGGAGTCATGACGAAGCCCGACGGCACCTTCTATGAAGGCCGCTGGCAGCAAGGCCGTCGTTGCGGTTATGGTTTTGAGGTCACTGACAGCCATCTTCATGCCGGAGAATGGAAGTACGACCGCTTTCTGGGGGAGCGCATGATGTATACCTCCGAGCGTATCTATGGCATCGACATCTCTCGCTATCAGCATGGCAAAGGGCGCAGATACCTGCCCATCCATTGGGACAAGTTGCGCATACGCCATCTCGGAAAGGTACACAGTCAGCGCATGGGCAGCAACAACGGCTATCCCGTGTCGTTCATATACATCAAGTCGACCGAAGGAACAACGGTACGCAACAAGCATTTCGCTGCCGACTATCGTCAGGCACGCCGTCATGCCATCCCTTGCGGAGCCTACCACTTCTTCTCTACCAAGAGCAGCGGAGCCAGGCAGGCAGCCTTCTTTCTGCGCCACACCCGTTTCTCTTATGGCGATTTTCCGCCGGTGCTCGATGTGGAGCCTACCAGTCGTCAGATAACAGCCATGGGTGGTCCTGATGCCCTTTTCCGGGAGGTGAAGGCCTGGTTGCGTATCGTTCATCAGCGTACGGGCGTTCGCCCTGTTCTCTACGTCAGTCAGAACTTCGTGAACAAGTACCTTCGCCAGCAGACGGAGTTGAAAAGCCAGTATAATGTGTGGATAGCTCGTTACGGCGAATACAAGCCCGATGTGCGTCTCGTTTATTGGCAACTCAGTGCCGATGGTCGTGTGGATGGCATTACGGGGGATGTGGATATCAACGTGTTCAATGGTTATGCCAATGAGTTTGAACGCTTTAAAAAAGAACAAACAATCGGCTCAAAACCCTGATTTTGGGTCGATTTTTGTTGGGAAATCCAAAAATAAACAAATTTATTGTCATTTATGTTGCAAAACATAAAAAAATATTTGCAACGATTGCAGAAAATAACTACCTTTGCATCGTTATCCTGAATACAATCTTTTTACCTTAAAAAAACTAATACCTATTGGTCTTGCTCTCGCTGTGAAGCGAGGGCATTTCTTATTTTTAGCGGGTACTATAGATTTGGAGTTAAGGAGTTGAGGAGTTGAGGAGTGAAGGAGTTAAGCCAAATGTTTTGCACTTATATCCAATGCTCAAAACTAATGGCTTAACTCCCTTTGGTCGCTCAGGAAGATAAAGGACAATAGTTTTGTGTAGATGGGAAGATATGAGGAGAAAAGCGAACAATCAAAGCCTTCTGTGACGATAGGCAAGGTAGGGCGCAGAGGGGAGCAGCAAGAGAATCAGACAGCCAAGGGCACTCAATCCGATGCGTTGGCGATAACGCCAGAGGGTAGGGAAATGGCTTTTCATGCAGCTCGTTACCCTCCGAACTTCTTCCTGGCCAAAGATGGCAGGGAAATGGGCAATCCTTCCCAACAGCTCGTTGCAATAGTAGAGCTGGTTGAAAAGGGCGCTGGGCAACAGTTCGGGATGGTATGTGCTGACAAGCTGTTCGGTCAGTTCAAAACGTTTCCATCGGTTGTCTATGTAGGCTTGGATATGGCGATGGAAGTAGTCTTTTGACAGCGATTCGCTGCGGTTGGTGTAGATATAGAGCGGTTCGTCGACGAGACAGACGGTAGAGCTGTGGACAAAACACTGGATATTGAACACGAAATCCTCGTCGGTATGCATTCCGGAAAGATGACGGATATGATACTGCTCTATCATCGAGCGGCGGAATATCTTGGTCCAGCATTGAGTGAAGATGCCCTCGCGCATGAGCAAACGGCGCAGTCCCTCGTTGCCATGGAAGACATACTGCTGATGGGTATAGGAAAAGGCAGAGCGTCGTCCGTCGGGAAAGACCTCTTCAAAATGACAGCATACGATGTCGGCAGTCTCTCGTTCGGCCATGTCCACCATCTTGACAAACATGTCGGGTTTCACCTCGTCGTCACTGTCAACGAGGGCGATGTAGGTGCCTGTCGCCATGTCCAGTCCGTGGTCTTTGGCAGTGGCAGGTCCTGCATTCGACTGGTGTACCACCTTGACCCTTTCTCCATGACGCAGAGCCAGTCTGTCACACCATTCGGCACATCCGTCAGTAGAACCGTCGTCTACGAGTATCAGTTCCAGCCCTCCGTCCACCTGGTTGCTGAGTATGCTCGTCACACACCTGTCCATGTAATCCAGGGTGTTATAAACCGGAATGATGACGCTCAGCTTCATGTCTTTTCAACTCTTTTTTCACTTTTCTCAGTGCCTTCTTTCGTATCTGTCGGCATCGTTCTCGTTTCAGGTCCAGCTGTTCGGCCATTTCCATGAAGGTGAGTTTCTCGCAACCGATGCCATAGAATCCGGTGATGACTGCCCTTTCGCGCTCGTTCAGACAGTTGAGCACCACTTCCAGCTCGCTTTTGGCGCTGATGTCGCCCAACAGCTGTTCGGCATCGGGAGCATTTCCGTCGGAGAGCAGACTGAGCAGGCTGTTGCGGTTGTTGTGTCCCAGTGGGGCATCAACGGAGAGGGCCTTGCTTCTTTTCTTTTCGGCTGCTGTTGCCTCGCCTTTGGGTATGGTATAGAGTGAGGTCTGTTTGCCGATAGCCTGTTCGATGGTTTGGCAGATGATGGGTACGGCAAAGGAGGCGAAGTTGCCTTTGGCAGCATCATATTTGATGGCAGCCTTCATCAGTCCCAGGTTGCCTTCGCTCACCATGTCGTCCATGTCAAGTCCTCTGCCGCTGTATTTACGTGCGATGGCAACCACCAGTCTGAGGTTGGCAGTAACCAGTTTGTCTACAGCCGAGGCATCCCCTTGGGCAATGCGGTTCGATAGTTCCGTTTCCTGTTCTTTAGTCAGTGTTTGGGTATGGCCTATTTCACTCATGTACATGGCGAAGGCCTTGGTTTCGTTTGGAGTGGACATTGGTTTTTGTTTTTATTATATTACGGTTCAGAGTTGCTCAGCTTTCTTCTCTTCGTTTGCTGGCCATTCAGCTTTCGCCCTCACACAGTCTGCGGCTTCGCAGAATCATCGTTTTGAGTTTCTGGTTGAATGAGGACGAATGAATGAGCGTTTCGATGGAGACATTCATGCGGTATTGCCATCGGTTGTAACAGTCGCCGGGCATGTTGATGCGCTCGGTATGAGGCTGTACGCCGGCGGTGAGCGCCGCATCCATCGACAGGAGGTCCTGTATGGGGAAGATGCAAAGCATGGATGGCGAGTAAAGATGTCGGGCGATGATTTCTTCTGCCAGAGTGACGGGCAGGGTGCGTGGAGCCCGTCCCTCTTTCTGCATCATCGTGGAGTAGTATCGTTGAGCCAGTTGTGGGTTTTCTTCCCACCATAGTCTCAGAGGAGCCATGTCGTGGGTGGTCGTGGTTGCCACACTGCGTATGGGGTTGCCGCCGAGCGGTGCAAACTCCATTCCGTCACGTTTGGGCAGTGTCTGAATCTCCAGCGTCAGCATACGCAGACGGTCGAGCACCTCGTCGCTGCCTTTAGGCATGGCTCCTAAATCTTCGGCGCATACCAGCATGCGGGTATCGGCGAAGATCTGCTCCAGTTTTTTCTGAGCTTGGGCGCACCAGAAGTCGTTGTTGCGGTTGTTGAAATAATGTCTGTAGATACGCATGTAAGCCTCCTGCTGTTCGTCGCTCAAGGCATTGAACACCGGTTCGCGGTATGCCCATGTGCGAGGGTGGTAGAGGCCGTTGTCCTGATTGTCGGGAATCAGCAGAACGTTGGCAACGAGCCGCAGCAAACCCTCTCGGATCCAGTTGCTGTTCTCGTCGTTCTTGCCTGCAAACAGGCTTTCTATCTTTCTCTGCGTATTATATTCTTCCTTGAGAGAATAGAGTCCATAGCCCTTGTTTTCCAGGTAGTTATCCTTGACAAAAAGAGCGTGAATGCCAAAGGTTCTCTCAATGATGGTATCGTTGATGAACGGTTGGGTCAGGAAGTCACGTCGGAACAGCAGTCCCATGCTTTCTATCTCGCCGCTGCCGATGGCCAGGGCTGGCGAGAAATGGCCGAGGGTAGCGTGGACGGCATGGTTGGGTATCTGCCACATGCGGAAGAATCCGGCAACATGGTCAATCCTCACGGCATCGAAAAACTGTTCCATCCATGCAATCCTGGAGTGCCACCATGTAGCTCCGTCCTGCATGATGGTTTGCCAGTTGTAGGTAGGGAATCCCCAGTTCTGTCCATATCTGTTGCGGCTGTCGGGAGGAGTACCTGCGGCGGTGTCGAGGTGGAAGAATTCGGGATGCTCCCAGGTGTCAACGCTGTATCGGCATACGCCTACGGGCAGGTCTCCCTTGAGGGCAACTCCTTTTTCGTGAGCATAGGCGCTTGCCGTTGCCAGCTGTCGGAAAAGAAGATACTGTACGAAGAGTATAAGCTGTGCCTTTCGGTGATGTTTCTTCAGGTATTCAGCCGCCTGTTCCTTGCGGTAGGAGGCGTAATCCTGCCACTTGTCGTAGTTGGAGGTGCCGTATTTGTCGCGAAGCAGGCAGAAGGTGACGTAAGGCAAGAGCCAGGGCTGGTTGTCCTTGACGAAGGTCTGAAACTCGTGGTTGTCGTCGAGCGTCTTTTCCTCCTGTTCGAAAAGCTGCTGCAGATAGTCCCATTTTGTTCGTGCCACCGCCTCGTAGTCGTATGTCTTCATCTCTTCCAGCTCCCTTCTGCGTCGTTCGAAAGCCGTCTGCTGCTGCTTGTCTTCCAGTTTTCCGGCATCGTAGAGTGAGAGATAGTGTGGATGGAGGGCGTGGGTGGAGATGATGTTGTAGGGATGCGAATCCGTCCATCCGTGGGTAGACGTGGTATCGTTGATGGGCAGCAGCTGTATGAGTTTCACTCCGGTCTCGGCAGCCCAGTCGATGAGTGTCCTCAGGTCGTGTAGGTCACCGCAGCCAAAAGACTGGTTGCTTCTGAGTGCAAAGAGTGGAAGCGCCACTCCTGCCACTCTCCAGGCATCCTCCTTGACGCGCATCATGCCCCCGTCGAGCACCAGTACCTTGCCTTCTCCTACGAGGTATTCGCCGGAGTTTCTGTTGTCTCCATCCTCCCACTTGAGCAGTTGGTGGTTTTTGCTGTCAACGATTACATATTTATATTCTATCGGCATGGCGAAGGCATCGGCATTGACCGTAATCTGCCACAGTCCCTGTCCGGCATCCGACATGAGCAGATAGCGTGAGCTGCTCCATCCGCCGATGGCGGGATGACTGCCGCAGAGCGCCACCGCCTGTCCTTCCTCCAGCTGTGGAGCATGAACCCTGAACAATACGGTGCGGCGATAGAGGGGCGTGTCGAGCGCCCTTACGTGCTGATGGAGCGGCATGTGGCGAGTGACGGCAAAAGCGTTGGTGAAGAGATGCTGCTGCAGGGGCATGTCCCTCCAGGTGTCCATCATGGTGTAGTCGCGCGAATCGTCGAAAGGCATGAGGCGCTGAACGAGGCACCATTCCCTTCTGACCATGTTCCTGTCGGCATCCCTCACTTCGTAATGGTACCTGAAAGCCCTCATCTTGAGTCGTCTGGACTCGACGGCCGACGTTTCCAGCGTCCATTGTGCTCCGTCCATCGTGTCCATGGGCAGCAGGTACTTTCGGCACGAACCGTCGGCACTCAGATAGGTGAGCGAGACGTAGAGGTTTTCGCCCCATTGGGTATGATATTCTATGGTGAATTTGATTTTCATCTTGCAGTCTGCTTTTGTTTCAAAGGCAAAGGTACAATAATTTCTTTGCTTGACCATCTTTTACGGCTTTTTTTTTGTTATCAAAAATGAATGTGTTACCTTTGCACAACATTATTTACAAAACATGAATGGATTAATTACAAACAGCATGAAGTTTATAGGAATCATTCCTGCCCGTTATGCCTCGACTCGTTTTCCGGGCAAGCCGCTGGCGCTGTTGGGCGGAAAAACCGTCATAGAGAGGGTTTATACACAGGTGGCAGACGTTCTTCCCGAAGCATGGGTGGCGACGGACGATGAACGCATACGCGCGGCAGTGGAGGCTTTTGGAGGCAGGGTAGTGATGACGTCGCCCAATCATCAGAGCGGTACCGACCGCATCGAGGAGGCAGCAGCCAAGATTGGCGGTGATGCCGATGTCGTGGTGAACATCCAGGGCGACGAACCCTTTATCCGCCGCGAGCAGATAGAGACAGTATGCCGCTGTTTCGATAGCGAAGATACGCAGATAGCCACTCTTGCCAAACCTTTTGGCGAGGACATACAGGCCGTGCGCAATCCTAATTCGCCCAAGGTGATTGTCGACAATCGTCAGTTTGCCCTCTATTTCAGTCGCAGCGTGATTCCCTTTATCCGCAACGTAGAGCCCGAAGAATGGGCAGGCGCTTTCCCCTTCATGAAGCATATCGGTATCTATGCCTATCGCAGAGACGTGTTGCACGAGGTGACGCAACTGCCTCAGAGTCCGTTGGAAAAGGCTGAGAGCCTGGAACAGTTGCGCTGGCTGCAGAACGGCTATCGTATCAGGGTAGGTATCACGGAGGTAGAGACCGTGGGTATCGACACGCCGGAGGATTTGGTGCGTGCCGAGGCATTTCTGCGACAGTTGAACGGATAGGGTGAGAAACCGATGGGTAAAGACTCGTTCAGCTTCCGTCAGTTTACGGTATACCAGCAGCTCTGTGCCATGAAGGTGGGTACGGATGGAACGCTGCTGGGCGCGTGGGCGCGTCCGGGCGGGGAGCCCGGCAGCGTCAGCATATTAGATGTAGGTACGGGAACAGGACTGATAGCCTTGATGATGGCGCAACGCTATCCGCAGGCAAGGGTATGGGCGATAGACGTGGACGAGGCGGCTGTCGAGCAGGCACGGCTGAACGTGGCTGCATCGCCTTTCAGCGAGCGGATATGCGTGGAACAGATGGCTCTTCAGCAGTTGTCGGCTCCGATTTCCGACCGTCAGTATGATGGGATAGTCTGCAATCCTCCCTATTTCGAAAACTCGCTGCTTTGTCCTGACAGTCAGCGCACTACCGCACGTCATGCACTCACGCTGACCCTCGGAGAGCTGGCAGACATCTCGGCAAGATTGCTCACCCGTGAGGGAGAACTGTCGGTGGTATTGCCTGCCGACATGAAGACGAAGATGGATGGAGCCGCCGCCTTGGCAGGCTTGTTTCCCCACCGTTGCTGCCTCTTTCATACCACCCCTCGGAAAGCACCCAAAAGGGTGTTGCTGGCCTATGGCAGACAGCCTGCCACAGCCGTAGAGCAGCAGGTCATGGTGATGAACGATGAAGAATATCGGAAGCTGACGGCAGCTTTCTATCTCCACTCCAGTCTTACTCCAGATTGTCGAAAGTAAGAGGCAACAGCTGTCGGATGCCTTCTACGATGTAGATGGCGTCGGTTCCATAAAGCAGCAGTCGTATGGGATGACGGAATCGCAACTCTGTCTCCACCATCGCCTGTCGGCAGGACCCACAGGGACTGATGGGGTGGGCGAGCAATCCCTGTTCGTTGCGGGCGGCAATGGCAAGGGCCACCACCGCCTGGTCGGGATATTGGTTGGCAGCTGCAAAAAGGGCGGTGCGTTCGGCACAAAGAGTCACGGGAAAGGCTGCGTTTTCCTGGTTGCATCCCGTGACCACCTCGCCGTTGGCAAGCAGCAAGGCAGCTCCTACGTGGAAGTGTGAATAAGGGGCGTAAGAGCGTTCAGTGGCGCTGATAGCCTCCTGTATCAGTCGGCGTTCAACCTCATCCAATTCTTCTGTCTGACAGGTATGGATAGTGCTGGTGATCGTTTTCTCTTGCATAATATTTCTTGATTTCTTGCAAAAATAATAAAAAAAGTGTTCCATGTGATTTGTTTTGACTATTTTTGCAGGCAAATTGATTTTTTTTAATATGAACCATACTTTCTGCACCTATTATATATATAAGGAATATCGGTCGGCAGGTCAAGTCATCGCCAGGTGGTGGGTGCTCTTGCTCTGCATCTTCCAGGCTGTTTCGCTGGCGGCTCAGGTGAAGCGTAACGCTGCCTATCAGCAGTATTTCAATCGCTATGGATCCCTGGCTGTCGAGCAGATGAAGAAATATCATATTCCTGCCAGTATCACACTCGCCCAAGGTGTTTTTGAGAGTGGGGCAGGAAAGAGCGAACTGGCACGCAAGGCGAACAACCATTTCGGCATCAAGTGTCACGGATGGACGGGAAGACGAATGTATTACGATGACGACCGCTCGGGTGAGTGTTTCCGCGCCTACCATTCCGTCCGGGACAGCTATGAGGACCATAGTGTTTTTCTCTCGCAAGGACAGCGATACAAATCTCTGTTCCGGCTCAGTGAGCGCGACTACAAGGGATGGGCACACGGCCTGAAGAAGGCGGGATATGCCACGAATCCGCAGTATGCCTACAAGCTGATAGACATCATCGAGGCTTACGAACTCTATCAGTACGACCATGCTTCTGGAGGCGGATTCATCTACAAGCATACACGCCCCAACGACCCCAATCCATACACCATCTACCAGTTTAACAAAAACTATTATGTCATTGCGCGTGAAGGAGATACCTTCAAGTCTATCGCCAAGCACGTAAAGGTTTCCTATCGCTCGCTGGCACGATACAACGAACGAGACAAGCGCGACGTGTTGCAGGCAGGAGACCTGGTTTATCTGAAGAAGAAACAGACACGTGCTCCCAAGGAATTCAAGCACAAACTGCATGTGGTTACAGCCGGCGAATCGATGTATACCATCGCCCAGAAATATGGCATCCGACTGAAGTCTCTGTACAAGATCAACCGTCTGCCAGCCGACTATGAGCTGAATGTAGGCGACAGGTTGCTGGTCAGATAATGTTAATTAAACTTAACCGATGTCAAATTGTGGCAACCCAAGCCCTTCTGTCTCGACAAAAAGGTGTACCTTTGCACCCGATTTTTACAATTCACATAAAGTCTAACTTTATTAATTACAAAACATTATTTTAAAATTATGTCAGAATTAACAAAAAACGTCACGCCATTGCAGGACTTCAATTGGGACGAGTTCGAGAATGGTAGCGTAGCCAACGTGAGCAAGGAAGAGCTCGACAAGGCTTATGACGAAACGCTGAACAAAGTAAGCGAGCGTCAGGTGGTGGAGGGTACCGTCATCGCCAAGGACAAGAAAGAAGTAATCGTTAACATCGGTTACAAGAGCGATGGTATCATCTCTGCCAGCGAATTCCGCTACAACCCCGATTTGAAGATCGGCGACAAGGTTGAGGTGTATGTAGAAAACCAGGAAGACAAGCGCGGTCAGCTGATTCTTTCTCACAAGAAAGCACGCCTGAGCAAGAGCTGGGAGCGTGTCAACGCTGCTCTCGATGAGAAGGAGGTTATCCAGGGCTACATCAAGTGCCGCACCAAGGGTGGTATGATTGTCGACGTCTTCGGCATCGAAGCATTCTTGCCTGGCAGCCAGATTGACGTTCATCCTATACGCGACTACGACCAGTTCGTAGGCAAGACGATGGAGTTCAAGGTTGTGAAAATCAACCAGGAATTCCGCAACGTTGTCGTTTCTCACAAGGCTCTTATCGAGGCTGAGTTGGAAGCACAGAAGAAAGAGATTATTTCTAAGCTCGAAAAGGGTCAGATTCTTGAGGGTATCGTCAAGAACATCACCTCTTACGGCGTATTCGTTGACCTGGGTGGTGTTGACGGACTCATCCACATCACCGACCTCTCTTGGGGCCGCGTAGACGATCCTCACAAGGTTGTAGAGCTCGACCAGAAGATCAATGTCGTTATCCTCGACTTCGACGACGAGAAGAAGCGCATTGCTCTGGGTCTCAAGCAGCTCACTCCTCATCCATGGGATGCTCTCGACCAGGAGCTCAAGGTGGGTGACCACGTGAAGGGTAAGGTTGTCGTTATCGCTGATTACGGTGCATTCGTTGAGATTCAGCCCGGTGTTGAGGGACTTATCCACGTTTCTGAAATGTCTTGGAGCCAGCACCTCCGCTCCGCTCAGGAGTTCCTGAAGGTAGGCGACGAAATCGAAGCCGTTATCCTGACCCTCGACCGCGAGGAGCGCAAGATGAGCCTCGGTATCAAGCAGCTGAAGGAAGATCCATGGGAAACCATCGAGGTTAAGTATCCCGTTGGCAGCAAGCATACCGCTAAGGTTCGCAACTTCACCAACTTCGGTGTATTCGTAGAACTCGAAGAGGGTGTTGACGGACTGATTCACATCAGCGACCTTTCTTGGACCAAGAAGGTTAAGCATCCTTCAGAATTCACTCAGGTTGGTGCAGAAATCGACGTTGTCGTTCTCGACATCGACAAGGAGAACCGTCGCCTGAGCCTCGGTCACAAGCAGCTCGAAGAGAATCCTTGGGATGTATTCGAGGGTGTTTATACCGTTGGCAGCATCCACACCGGCAAGATTACAGAGTTGCTGGAGAAGGGTGCCGTAGTATCTCTGGAGAAGGGTGTTGAGGGCTTCGCTACTCCTAAGCACCTCGTGAAGGAAGATGGCACTCAGGCTGCTCTGGGTGAGGAACTCGAATTCAAGGTGATTGAGTTCAACAAGGACAGCAAGCGTATCATTCTTTCTCACAGCCGTACCTTCGAGGATGTTCAGCGTGAGGAGAAGAAGGCTGCCAAGAAGGCTGCTCGCACCAAGAAGGAAGATGCCGGCATCAAGATTGACAACCAGCCTGCTTCTACCACTCTCGGTGACATCGATGTACTGGCTCAGTTGAAGGAAAAGATGGAAAGAGGCGAATAATTGATTTCCCTTTTTCATGCAAAGTGATGATAAAAAGTAGCAGAGGTTAATCCCACCAAGTTGTTTTTTATCATCACTCTATAAAAAAGTCGGATAGACCTTTTTGGTTTATCCGACTTTCTTTGTATGGTTTATCTGTCTTTTTGATTTGTGTCTGTCAGGCATAAACTGACCTCGTGTGTTTAGTAATGTCCCAAAAAACAGCTTCATTCCGGCTGCTTACATTTACTGCTGCGCAAAGTCAACTACCGAGTCTGCAAACAGAGCCTACAATGCTCGAATCTCCTCCTCGCTGAGTCCTGTCGCCTTCTGGATGTCGGCAACGCGTAGTCCCATGGATTTCAGATTGCGTGCTGTTTCCTTTAATCCTTCAGCGCGACCTTCAGCGCGACCTTCAGCGCGACCTTCAGCGCGACCTTTCTCCAGACCTTTTTTCATGCCTTTTTGCATGCCCAGTTCTTCAGCCCCTTCCAGAAGGAAGGCGTTGTCACGATACCACTGGATGGCAGCGTCATATTTGATGCGCTCCTCAGTGGTCAGTGAACTGATTTCTGCTATTTCCGACAAACGCTTGAATATTGGGCTTTGTGCCGCCCAGGGCAATCTGTTCAATGCTTCCATGTGTTTGAGTACATAAATCCAACGGTCAAAATCATTCGCACACTCCTCGGCGCTTTTTGTGAAATAGGGCAACTGGAGATAAATCATCCTTAAGTCGTCTGAAAACTGCTTTTTGGTCTTCATGTTCATCAGGGTTACGTCTGTTCTGAACTCGCTTCCGATGTCGTCCAGTCTGAAGTTCAGGAAGCTAATGAAATAGACGGAACGTATGTTGAAATTCCATTTCACGCCTTTTTCTCCTTGCCTTGCTATTGCTTTTGAGGTGTAGTATAGGCTGCGTTTCTTGAAGAACGGCTGTTCGCGGTTTTGCATCTCTACGATGATGTAATCACCGAGTGAGGTTTTGCAAAGGATGTCATATATGGCCGACCTGCCTTCCACGACGTCGGGAATGCTTTCCTTGTCGAGGAAGGTGATGTCAATAATCTCCTTCTCGCCAGTCAGCAGGTTGTTCAGAAAATCCAAGAGCAGGGGTTTTGAAAGGTCCTGACCGAATATTTTCTTGAAACCTACGTCAGTAAATGGGTTTATATATTTTGCCATATCTGAGGTTTTTACTGAGATGTGCTGTTTTCATTTGCAAAAATAGGAAATGAAATTGAGAAATGCAAGCATTTTAGACATTTCTTTTTATCCATCCAAGCATTTTAGACGTTTCTTTACACGTATGTTTGAAAATGAGATGAAGGAATACGAAAGAGAAGAATCATAGGGATAGGTCCCTGTGACCTACGGCGAACCAATGTACCTGTCCCTATGACCC
>CAMAHD010000031.1 GCA_945834405.1 uncultured Prevotella sp.
AGGACAACCTTCTTGCCATTGATGACATAGATTCCTTTAGGAAGAGCATCAATGGAATGAGCATCATCAGCAACTTTTCTGCCAGTTAATGTATAAATACCATGGTCATTATCTTGTACAGAAACCATGTCTACTTCGTTGATGCCTAAGGTGAAATCCTCCTCTGTAATCAAAGGAAGCTCATCGGGTGTATCAGAGGGCACAACAAGATATGCCTTATTGGCAGGCAGGTACTCTATGTCTGACTTAACGAAACCGATGTGACCGTCGGACATCATGCCAAGGACACGCATGGTATTGGGATCGTATGCTTTTTGATTATAATGCGTTTTGCTGGGGTTCTGGAAATAGACGCCCTGCAAAAGATTGGATGAATTCTTTTGCGCAGAATTGAGTCCAAGAGACAGCTTGTTGTCTGCTGGTTCGGGTGAGTTACTCTTAAACAGCAAGGGTGTGCCTGCTGCTATTTCTCCTGTTATCGGTCTGATAACTGCCATTCCCTTGGCAACCTGACTAACAATATATGCAGACAGATGAGAAGGCAAAACAGAAGCATCGAAGGAAAAGTCTGCATACAAGGTTGCATAGTAATCACTGCCATCCTGTAAACTGGCTGCAACTCCGAAATACTGTTCATCATCCTGGGTTACCGGAATAATTCTCCAGCGACGAGTGGCATTGTCTGGAGACGTGGTAAGAACACCATCGTCAGACCATCCTTTCTCTCCATCACCCAAATACTTGGTTACACCATCATAGGTTGCATAGGCAAGATAAGTCCCATCACTATTTTCCCTTATACTGGCGTAGGTATTAACAATCATGTGAATGCCCGTACCTTGAGACATCAGGTCATACTGAGAACCTACGGGCTTGATACGAATCACGGATGCCGGATCAGAAGCTGCCTTGGAAAAATTTTTCCACAGGATAATGGCATACAAGTCAAAATCGCTGGTAGAGATATTCACTTTCCCCTTATCGTCAATCACATAAATATAACGAAGGGAACTATTATTCTGAACACGATAATAGCCATCTCCTGCCAATTGTGCCTTGGCAAGTACAGACAGACAAGCAAAAAAAACTAATAAAAAAAACCTATTCATGATAAGAAACGAAGCTTTCAGAAAAATTAAAAAACTCTGCCTGACACCTTCGCAACATGTAGGCCATGAAGATGAGAGGCAGAGTTTATTATCGATATTGAACTATACGTTCAACAAACTCAGATTATTCAGCAACGCAGATTGAAACACGGTTCTTGTCACCCTTATAAGGCTGAACGGTATCACCCTTGCTGTCGGTAACAATGCGAGAGAAGGAAATGCCGTAAGTATTGACGAGCATATCTGCAACGGCCTGAGCACGCTTAACAGAAATTCTCTTGTTGATGGCAGCGTTACCAGTACCCTTGTCTGCATAACCGGTAATAGTTACCTTAGAACCAGGATTGCGCTTCATGTAATCGGCAATCTCCTTCACCTTAACCTGCTCAGCAGCAGAAATCTTGTTGGCACTGATGGTGAAGAAAATATCACGACGGATAGCTTCTTCCTTCTTAGCTACAGCCTGAGTCTCTTCCTTTACGGCAGGAGCAGGAACTGGCTTCTCTACGACCTTCTCTACCACGCGCTCTACGACACGCTCTACAGGAGCAGCAGAAGTAACGGCGCGTGTGGTATGGGTCTTGCCAAGGTTGATTTTCACACCAGCGAGGGCATTGAAATACCAGTCAGCATTTCCGGCCTTCTTTGAGTTATAATGGTCATTGAGGGTATTAGCCTGAACTTCAAGACCAACACTTACCTTGTCACTGAGACGGAAGTCAGCAGCAACGCCCAAACGACCTCCGAGACGAATCTTGGAACCATCCCAAAGATATACTAAAGACTCAGAGCGATTAGCTTCGGGTATGGCAGCCTTTACGTCAGCAGCTTCATCGTTGCCAAAGCCGATGTTGGCACCGATACCACCGAGCACGCTGAAATTGAAGATACGGTTAGGATTGTAACCACAGAAGAGGTTGGAAAGATTTAAAACTACATCAGCATGAGGTGCTACATAGTTCCACTTCCAATCATATTCTTTACCAGCAGTGGTAATGCCGGCCTTACTCTGCCAGAAATTCACTGATCCGCGGAGACCTACAACAGGAGAGAAGTTATAACCAACACCTACCTGTGCATTAGGAGAAACGAGGTCACCAAAACCAATCTCACCCAAGGTGTACTGTCCACCTATCTGGGCCTGAACATACCAGTGAGGGTTGAAAACATTTTCTACTTTAGGCTGTTCCTGAGCGAAAACGGATGTGCATCCCATCACCAGCAATGCTGATAATAAAGCTTTCTTTATTTTCATAATATTCGTATTTTATAAATTTCCTTGTTTATTGCCAAACGAACGGATTATTTACTCCCGAAACGGAACTTGACCGGTGCTTGAAGATGTCTGCAATGGTATAATGTATCTCTGAAACGGAGTACGAGTTCATCTTTATCCAATCTCTCGATACTTGAGTTGTCAATCCAATACTGTTGACCATTTCGAGCTACCTGCTGAACGTCTACATAATGAATCACTAACTCTCCATTGCGTACAAACCAATTTCGGAAGCTAACGTTTTGCATGTTAATGGAGGATAGCGCACCTCCATGTCCAAATTGGAAGCCCCGATGTTGTGCTTGGTCATAGAACCATTTTCCAACAAGTTCAGAAACATTGATAACGGCATCTACATGTTGAGTCTGTGAATTAGGAAGGATAGAAAGGGTATCACCTGTGCTGAGACCGCCTTTAACTTTTCCCTCCATTTGGGCTCTTCCATAACAGAAGGTCTTGTTCTGCCTGTTGTCGAGGTAAGTCACATCTATTGAATCATCTCTGACCGAAACAAGGCGAACAAGTATGGAACTGTCACGCACCTGCTGTTCTTCTGCCACCGTGTGGCGAGAGTCATCGGTATTCTGCTTCTTGCCTGTACATGATAGCATCATAGTACCGAGCATCGAACACAAAATGATGTAACAATAAAAATAACGCTTCATTTTTCCTCTTTTGGTATCACGTGATGGAAGTACAGGACTTCCGTCACGTGATGTACAATAGGAACGGCAATCGTTCTTTATATTTCAGATTAGTCTGTTACGCTGATGTAGTACTTACGTGTTGATGTGTAACCGAAGTAGTCAAGACCAGAGTAAACAACCTCAATGAGGTCACCCTTCTGAGCAGTAGCAGGAAGCTGGAACTTAACAGCCTTTGTCTTACCCTCAAGTACCTTGTTGAAGTACTCAGAGTTAGCCTCATTCATCTCCTGAGCCAAAGCGCTGCTCCATGCGCCATTACGCTTAACGCGGGTTACGGCAACGAACTTCTTAGAAGCAGGAGCTACGATTTCTGCGGTGTAGCTTGTAGGATGCAGAACAGCAGCAGAGGTCTTGCTCATGTAACAAGGCATTACAGGACTGGCGCTCAGCTGGTGCAGACTGCCTGTACCGTTGTCATAGAACATGGTAGTTTGCAGATAGTTGTTGGCATTATTAATGTAATTATTAATGCGGCTGGTGAAACTATTCAGACGAGAGATATAGCTGTTGACGCGGTCAACATAGGCATTAGCCATATCCTGATATCCATTGAACTGGTCAATCAGGTCGTTCACATCGTCAAGCTGGTCGTTGATATTACCAATCATACCTTGCAGAGTCTCGTTGATAGTCTTCTCAATCTGTGAGAGCTGCTTGTTGATTTCAGAGTTAATCTGTTCAGACATCTCATCAGAAATCTGTGCATTGAACTGCTCTGCGAGATCGTCAGCAAACTTCTGCAAATCCTGAGTCATGTCAACAGGCACGTTGTCTCTGATAACAATCGTCTTGTCTTCGAACTTTGGATTGCCTAATTCATCAATAGCGATCTTGCCATCTGCGTCCAATACAGGCTGCTTAACGACTGTACTTACATCAACAAGAACATTCATCTTCACCTCATCAACGTTGAAAGCAACCTCAGAGAACTGGATGTTCATGTCGCTGTTAATCTGAATAGGATCAAGTTCAATCTTAATGTTGAAATTATCCAGACCAAGGTCTACATAACCAATCTTATTGAACTGACGGATGTTGAACTTAGACAAATTGCGATCATACAAGAACTTGTAAGAAAGAGGCTTGATAGCCGTAGCAGCAAGGTTGTATTCTGAGTAAACAGCGTGCTCTCCGAGGCTGTCTGTCCACTGAGCCTTCACACCATTAGCATCCAGAATTCCATTGAACTGCTTATAGATATTAGAAACGAGGCTTACAAGCGAAACGCTCTTGGTTCTGTTAGCAAAGCTCTCAAGAAGATCCTTCATGTCGCTCTTCAGACCGGGTTCGATGTACATACGAACATCGTTAATCTTATCCTCACTCAGAGTAGCCTCAGCCTCATAGAAGCCATTGTTAGCTGCACGAGTTGTAGATGTATATCCGAAGGTAAGCACCTTGTCAGACTTCTTCAAACCAGAGAGAACAATACCAGACTTCTTATCCTGGCTGTTAACGAGTTCAAAAGATGCGCCACTGAAATCAACGCTGGTAGGATTGACGGTCAGATAAACGCGACCGGCATTTCCTGAATTCTGACTCATCAGGCAGAGGCCATCGGTAATAGTCATTGCATTACCCAAAACAGATGCATCAGCTTCGGTAATCACAGCAGTACCATCGTACTCGTATGCAGTCTTACCATCCACAGCGGGGAACTTGCGGTTCTGACCTTCTGCAAAGCCATAGAATGCCATGAGGACATTAGAACGAACATCAACGGGCAGAGCGAAGCTACCGAATACAGGATTCTCTGTACCCTGAACGATAACGCCGGTAATCATCTTCTTCAAAGCATCCTGGAGACCGTCAACACGATTGGTCAACACATTAATCTTGGCAGTATTATCATTTACCTGCTTGCTCAGATTGTCAACGGTGGTGTAAAGTGTATTGAGACTGTCTTTGATGTTGGTATTGCTGGTAAGCAATGCATCAATGCTCTTCTGCATGTCACCAATAGTCACATCCTGGTCATCCAAACGGTTGGTGATGTTGATAATCAACTCAGTGAAGTCTGAAGTTGCCTGGTTCAACATGAAGAGCAGATCCAAGTCATTCTGCATCAACTGAGCCAGCTGAGCGTTAACGGCAGCGGTATCCTTAGAATAGTTCTCAGTGAAAGAACGAATCCAAGCGGTATCAGCGGTCACCTGAGCCCACAGCTTAGCAACACTGTCAGCCACATTGTCGAGACGGCTTTCGAGCACCTGGAATCTGTTCTCCAGATTAGTGGTGCGAACCTCAAGAGCGCTCACTACGCCAGCAACAGAGTCAACACGGGCGTTGACAGATGTACTGAGAGCGGTAATCTCTGCTGAGAGTGCCTGGGAAAGAGAGTCAATGCGGTTGTTAAGAGCAGCCTTGAGAGCACTGTCGATAGAGTCAACACGTGTGGACAGGGTCTTCAAGTCATTCTTCACAACACCAAGAGCGGTATTGGTCTTGACAATCTCTGTGTTCAAAGCAGTGGTGATAGCCAGCAGATTCTTGTAGTGCAGGCTGTCAGCCTGTGCAAGACTGTCAATGCGGTTATTTGCGCTGTTAACAGCAAGATTGATGCTGTTGATGGTAGCACCAAGAGTAGAAGCGTCAGCACCGATTACCGAAGTAATAGCGTCGGAAAAAGCGTCTTTTACCTCCTGATTGCCAGCTATTGCGCCAGGCAGCTCCTCGATTGTAACAAGACCGGAAATGGTTGTGTTAATGTCATCTCTCAATTTGTTCAAGGAGTCTTTCTGAGCCTTGATGGAGTCTGCCAAGCTATTAGCCTGAGCATTCAACAGTCCTTGCATATCAGACTTGTAATCCTCGTCATAGTCCTTGCAAGAACCGAAAGTTCCCAGCATGGTCAACGATATGGCCAAGAGGGAAACGATACCAGTTAATTTTCTTTTCATTTAAGCCAAAATTAAATTAAACATATTTTTATATTAATTCTCATCAAGTTTAAAACACGCATTCGGCATAGCCCACTTTCCGTTTTTGCGTACACCCATTTTGAGATCTGTTTTGTATATACAAGTGCAAAAGTAGTGGTTTTTTTTATTGAACGGACCTATATCACGCAAAAAAGATTTGTATTTTTAAATCTTTTAACAGATAGGGTTGTATATCTAAGCATCCTATAGATTTTTTAGAGCTACAACAGCAAATAAAGGAGACTCAATCCAACATCTTCTCCAAGTCACGCTGGGGAAGTATATACAGAATCTTTTTTCCATCCGGCGTATGATTGACATTGGAACAGGCAAACAAGCCATTGATAACCGATTCCATCTCTTGATTGTCTAACAGTTGTCCTTCCGGAATGGCTGATTGACGAGCGAGACTTAAAGCGAGGGAATGCTTTACCTGATCTACTCCTGTATTTCCAGTTTCAACAACCCTACTGACCATATCTGTCAGCAGACGAACGGGGTTGAGACCTTCGATGCCTGCCGGCACTCCATTGATACCGAAACTGTTCTGTCCCAAATCGCTCAACTCGAAACCCAACGTTGCTAACTCCGGAAGGATGGTAGGAAGCAGCACGGCTTCTGCAGCACTGAAAGTAACCACTTCAGGGAACAGGACACGTTGAGTGGCATGGGGGTGACTCTGATCCATGTAGTGTTCATAACGAATACGAATATCTGCACGGTGCTGATCAATAATCATCAGGCCTGATTTCACGGCAGTCATGATAAGCCTGCCCTTATATTGATAATGCAAGGGTGACTTATCGGCTACCGTCTGCAACTGTTCAAAAGAAGTGGCGCGAATCCTTCCGGATGTCTCTGCACTATCAGATCCAAGGATTTCCATGGGCATATCAACTTGATTTTCGATTTCATTCTCATGAAAATCTTGCTGGTTTTGCTCACCAAACAAGGACGGCTGACTGTCATTGTCTTGTTCATTGTTTGCCAAACCTTCATATAATTGTTCCCAATTTGGCAACGAGGCGTTACGGGTTCCGCTACTCTTGAATGGATTATAAGAAGGAGAGAACGTTACTGAAGGTACTTCAACATTTTCAGCAGGATTAAATACGGGTATTTCCGGTTTCCCTTCCGTATCAAAATCTATGGCTGTCACTTCACAAAAACTACCTATGGCGTTCTTTACTGCAGCTGTTAAGATTTGCCACAATGTCTGCTCGTTTTCAAACTTGATTTCAGTTTTCGTTGGATGGATATTCACGTCAATATCTGACGGATTCACATCAAAATATATAAAATAAGGGACAGACATGCCAACGGGCACTAAACGTTCAAAAGCATTCATGACTGCTTTATGAAAATAAGGATGCTTCATGAAACGACTATTGACAAAGAAAAACTCATGAGCTCCCCGCTTACGGGCAGACTCTGGTTTTCCGACAAAGCCGGTAATGGTGCCAACAGAAGTCTCCACCTTCAATGGCAACAGTTCCTGACTTATCCTTTTGCCAAAAACATCTACAATACGCTGTTTCTGGTTTCCTGCTCTCAGATTCATCAGTTCCATGTCATTGCTGTGAAAAGTAAAAGCAACCTCTGGGTAAACCAATACTATACGCTCCAAAGCTGTCATGATATTATTCAACTCTGTGGTATTGGTCTTGAGAAACTTTCGTCTGGCTGGCACATTGAAGAACAGATTGTTAACCATCATATTGCTGCCGACGGGACAAGCCGTAGGTTCCTGTCCTACGATTTTGGAACCGTAGATTGAAAGATGTGTACCCACCTCACTCTCTGCCGTCCGACTTTTCAACTCAACTTGTGCGACAGCCGCAATAGAGGGCAATGCTTCTCCTCTGAAACCCATTGTGTGGAGATCAAACAGGTCATCAGCGGCTTTTATCTTTGAAGTGGCATGACGTTCAAAAGCCATACGGACATCCGTTTCCGACATTCCTTTGCCATCATCTATCACCTGTATGGAAGTCTTCCCGGCATCCACCACTCTGACCTGAATATACGTGGCACCAGCATCGATGGAGTTTTCAACCAGTTCTTTAATGACGGATGCCGGTCGCTGTATGACTTCTCCTGCTGCAATCTGGTTAGCAACTGCATCCGGCAAAAGATGTATGATATCACTCATTTGATTCTTGTATTAAATAAGACTTAACGCAACCTGTATTACTTCCCAAGATGCTGAAGAGGAGCTTCCTTTCGCTTGGCAGGTTTCAATTCTGTTCCCACTTTCTTACCTCTCCACCGGAAGATATCCATTCTGTCGAGAGGACGTATGTAATCAAACCAGGCATAGTTGGGCAGGAACTTCTTAGCGGGTGGAATCTGAGTCATTGGATAGAGAGTGCCTTCAGCCTTAGGCATCCAGATCTTTTTCATCTTTCTGTTTTCAAGATACATCTTCAGCTGACTGGTTTCTGTATAATTCAAGCCTATTAATGTGCTGTCACTTTCGTCTATAGGATAATAAACGATCTGCACATTGTCATTAGCATCAGTCTCGGCTATTTCCCCTTGATTAAAATAGGCAATCATTTCCTTAGATGTCACCTGATTGAAATGTACGGAATCACGCAATTGTTCTACAGACAAAGCCTGTCCTATGACATGGGCACGATGGATCGTTGAGTCTTTCATGTAAACCTTTATCATTTCTCCCAATAACTGCTGTCCATTGCTCCAGGCAATAGGGTCCTGATACATGGTAAGACAAGAATCCAGGGTATTATATACCAGAGAATCGCATACAGCCTGGACATCTATACGATAAGCTCTCACCTTATTATAAGCATGTATCTCGCGGTAAACCGAGTCCGTATTGATGTTGTAGGTAAATAATTTAAAGGTATCTGCATGCATATACAAAGAATCTTTCTGGGAGAAGTCCACACATACGGCACTATCCGTAGCCAATGCGAAACCTGTTGTTTCATCGTAAAAGCAATAATTACCCGTGAGCATGTTTTTATTGACACTATCCACATACTCAACGCGATGGAAAGCCTCACTGGTTCCATTCTTGCTGTCATGATAGATACTATCTCCCATCATTGTTCGTCCCTTGTCGCGAATAACAGATCTGCCGAACAGCATAGACTGTTCCGTATTTGTATTATACCATCCGTCTTCGGTATAGATATGACTGGTTCCGGAATAGACATCAGATGGACCAACGGCGTGTGCAAGCGACTGTGCTGTATTATAATATAAGGTGTCGGTTATAAGGTGAAAATTATTGTCCTTCAAATCTACATGATAATAAAACACAGCCTGCCTGTTGGTCGTGTTATACTCGCCCCAGTCAGATAACAGCACGCTGTTCTTATCAACCATTTTTCCATGTTCAAAGAAATAACCCACCCCATACATTCGGTCGTAATTGAGGCTATCCGTATAAAGGGTTGACTGTCTGTGTTTCAAAACCACCTTTCTTCGCGCCATTGCCATCTGGTCGTTGCCATCATAATAGGCATATTCGCTGAAAAGGGACAGGGTATCACCTTGATACATCTTCACATTACCGAAAGCTTCAAACGAATTGGTCATCTCATAAAAATGAGCACTGTCACAAAACAGAGTAGCTCCCTGGTGGCGGAAAGACACATGTCCATGAAGTATCTGTGCATCTGGATTGACGTATTGGTCATAATGCAATTGGTCTGCATGTACCAGATAGACACGATTATCCTCGACCTTTTGCTTCCGCTTTTGTCTCTGGTTTTTCTTCTGAGACTGAACAGCACAAAGTCCAAAGAGGCATAGAATCAACAAAAAGATGACCCTATGCCCACGAAGTATATAACGAGTTATTGGGATTATCTTCATTTAATCCATCCTTGATATTCAAACTTACAATCCTTATATTGATCATTGACCCTCACATAGGTTGTCTTGATTTTGTCTACGACCCATTGATGGAGAATCTCGTTTCTGCGCTTTTCTTCAACGATATCTTTCATAATCTGAAAATCTTCAGAGATGATAGCCTTGTGACCTTCCACTCTGTTTTTCAGGCGAATGATGGCGCAAACCGTTTTGCCACGCTGATTAATCATCTCAAACGGCGTAGAAACATCTCCAACCTTCATACCCTCTACCATACGTGCTACCTCCTGCGGCAGGTCTTGCATCTTAAAACGCGAAGTGGTACGTCCCATCTGAGTGCTGTTGACCATCAGACCATGATTGTTTCTCGTATCTTTGTCGTCAGATATCACAGCTGCAGCATCTTCAAAAGAGAATTTGGAATCCATGATGTCATTTCTTATCGAATCCAAACGCAGCAGTGCCTGCTGTACAGCCTCGTCGCTAACCTGCGGTTTGAGAAGAATATGACGCACTTTCACCTTGTCGCCTTTCTTGTCTATCAGTTGAATGATATGATAACCGAACTCCGACTCTACAATTTTGGATACTTTCTTGGGATCGGTCAAATTAAAGGCTACAGCAGCAAAAGCAGGATCAAGCATTCCCCTGCCTGTGTAGTCAAGTTCTCCTCCCCGACGTGCTGTTCCCGGGTCTTCCGAATATAAGCGTGCCAGTGTAGAGAAGGACGCATCACCTTGATTAATCCTGTTGGTATAATCACGCAATTGACTCTTGACACGGTTGATTTCTTCCTGCTCAATCTTAGGTGTTTGAGTAACTATCTGTACCTCTACCTCAGTAGGAACAAACGGTATACTGTCTTCTGGCAGATCTTTGAAATAGCGACGCACTTCTGCCGGCAAGACATTGACATCTTTTACCAACGTCTTACGCATCTCCTGTACTCGCAACATATCTCCCAGCACTTCTCTCAATTCCTCACGGATTTGACTGATACTTTGTTTCTTGTATTCCTCCAGTTTTTCGCGAGAACCACTGGCCTCAATCCAATAATTGAGACGCTCCTCGACCTGCTGTGAGATATCAGACTCCGATACTTCAATACTATCAATGTCTGCCTGATTGAGGAAAAGCTTTTGAACAGCCAATTGTTCGGGAATGGTGCAGTCAGGGTCACCAGTCCAACTCGCACCTTCTTGAAGGGCCTGCATTCTGGCCGTTTCAACATCAGACTTCAAGATAGCCTCATCCCCGACAACCCAAACGACCTCATCAACGACACTATGACTGATGATGGTATCAGCATTCATCAGCACGGTCTTTGCCGAATCAGCATCTTGGGCCAACGCTCCAGTATTTACAAAAGCCATGACAGCCATGATAGCGGTACGAATGGCGGTTCTTATCTTCCTCATCCTCAATTATTCGTGTTTGTTTACTCTCTGTTATTCGTGTTTATTTACGGTTTGCAGCACTTCTTTATTTATCTCCACCGCATACTTGCGACGCAAATCGGCTACCCAGATTTTCTCAAGCTCATCTTGATAGTCGGCAACAACCAATCCACGCACATCCATATAGTCTTCAGGATTCTTCTTCAACACTTTGCCATAGACCGCATCAATAGGATAATCCTTCACGGCAGTTACAGTAGTGTCTTTCTTGAATATCTCTCGATCGACAAGGGCATTGTCACCCTGCTTAAACAGGCCTTTTTCTACACGAATACGGATGATGGAATCATTATTGAACTGAGTACGCAAAGCCTCAGCCCACTTGTCAAAAGGAAGTTTCTTGACGCAGTTTTTCACGGCATCCACATCCTCTTGTTTTTTCACATGATAAGCGATACCCTTGAAACGAGGTTCACTCCAACTATACTTTTTCTTATTCTTCTTGAAATATGTCGCAAGGGCAGCATCATCTTTTGCAGCCTTATCCCATACCATGCGATTACTCATTTCATAGAGCAGCAATCCATCATAATACTCCTGTATCAGGTATTTGACATTACTGTCAAGAGCGCTCAAAGAGTCAGCTCGGTCAAGCATGATATCCTCTTTGGTTTTCTGACCGTTTGAAGCGGCAACCATATCATTTAACTTCTTGTCTATGATGCGTTCACGGATATTTCTTTGTTCAATGAACTTCAATATATTGGCACGCAAGGAATCATAGGGTTCCAGCTGCTTATGTCCATTCATTTTAATAATATGATAACCTGCCGCTGTCAGTACAGGCTCACTCATTTCTCCATCTTGCAGGCTATATGCTTTTTCTTCGAATTCCTTGAGTGTCTGATTGGGGGCAATCCATGGCAACAAACCACCATTGCGTGCCGAACCGGGATCCTGCGAATACTTCTTTGCCAATTCGGCAAAGTCTGCACCACCTTTCAAGGCTTGATAGATTGAATCAATACGTGCTTTTACCTCAGCCTTTTTCTCCTCCGTATCTTTCTGGCGTACAAACAGAAGAATATGAGCAGGACGTATTAATCCCTTTTCACCAATATTGTCTTTGGTTTGCTGATAGATGGTCCTTGCCTCATCCTCTACATCATTATCGTTAATGAGGGTAGGTCGTATCTGCTGGTCACGATACTGGGCATACTCCCTTTTAAAAGAAGGCAACGTGTCTAAATGTGCTTCGCGAGCTGCAATCACCTTGAGCTTATAATTGACAAACAAGTCGACATATTCATCCACGGTCTTCTTATCAATAACACCTTCTGCATTATTCTTGTTAAATGAATATTCAAACTCTGAGCGTGGTACGCTAACCCCATGAATAGTCATCAAGACCGGGTCATTCTGGGTCTGTGCCACACAGGGCATACTTGAAGCCACCAAAAGGGCAGCAAGGATTCTCTTCATCTATTGTTCGTTTTTATGGTTTGTATTCTCATGCGAAAGGTATGGAGCCTTTCAGCCCCACACCTTATTATATTATATATAGTTATTATTAATCGTTGGGTCTTGAATAGTTAGGAGCCTCACTCGTAATGGCAATATCATGAGGATGACTTTCCATCACGCCAGCATTGGTGATACGAGTGAACTTAGCATCGTGCAAACGCTCGATGTTGGGAGCACCACAATAACCCATACCGGAACGCAGACCACCAACAAGCTGATACACCACTTCCTGAACCGTTCCCTTGTAAGGAACCCGACCTGCAATACCCTCCGGAACAAGTTTTTTCACCTCCGTAGTATCGCCTTGGAAATAGCGGTCTTTTGAACCGTTCTTCTGCTCCATTGCTTCCAGGGAACCCATACCACGATAGCTCTTGAACTTTCTTCCATTGAAGATAATGGTCTCGCCTGGACTTTCTTCCGTTCCGGCAACAAGAGAACCAATCATGACAGAGCTACCACCAGCAGCCAAAGCTTTCACTACGTCACCGGAGTAGCGGAGACCACCGTCAGCTATCAATGGAACGCCTGTTCCTTTCAAAGCACTATACACATCATAGACAGCGCTCAGCTGTGGCACGCCAACGCCAGCCACTACACGAGTGGTACAAATAGAACCAGGACCTATACCTACTTTGACGGCATCAGCCCCATTATCCACCAGCATTTTGGCGGCAGCACCTGTTGCCACATTGCCAACTACTATATCGACATTGGGGAAAGAAGCCTTTGCCTCAACCAATTTCTCGATAACAGATTTGGAATGACCATGCGCCGTATCGATAACAATGGCATCTGCTCCGGCATCTACGAGAGCTTGCATACGGTCTAATGTATCATAAGTGACACCGACACCAGCAGCCACTCTCAGACGTCCTTTGCTATCCTTGCAGGCCATAGGTTTATCCTTTGCCTTAGTGATATCTTTATATGTAATCAGACCTACCAAGTGGTTTTCTTTGTCTACCACTGGCAATTTCTCGATTTTGTTTTCCTGCAGAATCTGTGCTGCAGCAGACAAATCAGTCTGTTGATGTGTGGTAACCAAATGTTCTTGAGACATTACTTCGTCGACCTTCTTGTCCAAATGACGCTCAAAACGAAGATCTCTGTTAGTGACTATACCCACCAGATGATTCTCTTCATCTACGACAGGAATGCCTCCGATATGGTATTCAGCCATCATGTCCAAGGCATCTTTTACCGTGGAGCCACGGCGAATGGTGACGGGATCGTAAATCATGCCGTTCTCAGCCCTTTTGACGATGGCCACATGACGTGCCTGGTCTTCAATTGTCATATTCTTATGAATCACACCAATACCACCTTCACGTGCAATAGCAATAGCCATCTGCGATTCGGTTACAGTATCCATAGCTGCCGTAACAAACGGAATGTTCAATTCAATGTTTCTTGAAAACCTTGTTTTCAACTCTACCATCTTTGGCAGCACTTCAGAATAAGCGGGAATGAGCAGGACGTCATCGTATGTCAAGCCGTCCATCACGATTTTATCTGCAATAAATGATGACATATATTGATAGTTTAAATTTTATTGCGTGCAAATTTAGCACAAAAAATCCACTTATAGTGCAAAACGATGCAATTTCTTCATGAATTAACGCGATTTAACAGCCCTTGGGGCATGATTTCCATATCATTTACATCACCTTGAGAAAGCGGTCTGTTTCTGAACACTTATAAAATCGATGGTTATAAATAACTTGATACTGGTGGCATCTAAAACATCTCAAAAACCGGAGTGCAAATCCTACCAAGCTATTATTCTTACTGTCACTAAACATCAAAGACGACACCCGAGAAGGAGTGCCGCCTTTGAAGCTTGTCAGTTGGCCATCTCTGAGATAAACTTGATACGCACCAGACGTATCTCATCTTCGGAATAGTCTTCTCCTAATTCCTCTATAGCCGTCTCAATATTGTCTGTTTCCGACTCTTTGAAATAATCGTATATTTCATCCACATGGTCTTCATCCATGACTTCATCCAAGAAATAGTCTATATTGAGTTTAGTGCCAGAATAAACGATAGCCTCTACCTCATCGAGCAGTTCGTCAAAATCTATACCCTTGGCATTGGCTATGTCGTCCAAAGCAACCTGACGGTCAATACTCTGTATAATACTAACTTTGAGCATCGACTTCTTGGCAACCGTCCGCACCCTGAGGTCGGCCTGGCGAACGATATCGTTTTCTTCACAATACCGTTTTATCAAATCAACAAACTCCTTGGCGTAAGGATGTTTCACCTTTCCTTCTCCTACTCCTTGGATGTTCTTCAGTTCATCCAGCGTAACGGGATAGTCTGTTGCCATCTGTTCAAGCGATACGTCCTGGAATATCACATATGGAGGTCGATCCAATTTCTTGGATATCTTCTTTCTTAAATCTACCAGCATGGCATTCAAGGTTGGATCAAGCGCACTTGTTCCTCCATCATGTTCCATTCCGCTTTCTTCATCTTCTGTAAATTCGTTATCTTCTACAATCATAAACGACTTAGGTTTTTTAATAAATTTCTTTCCCTCTGAAGTCAGTTTCAGAAGTCCATAGTTCTCAACCTCTTTCTTCAGATAGCCTGCCAGAACAGCCTGTCTGATAAGAGGACTCCAAATCTTGTCATTCTCATCTTCACCCGACCCAAATTCATCCAGCAAGTGATGCTTATGGGCTATTATCTCGTCTGTTTCTCTACCTTTGACAAAGTCCTCGACATAGTCAGCACGGAAGTTTTCCTTAATGGATTGTATCGCCTTCAATGCTATCACCAGCTGATTGGTTGCTTCAATTTCTTTCTTGGGGTGCAGGCAATTGTCACAGTTACCGCAATTGTCCTTATGATACGTCTCTCCAAAATAGTGAAGCAGCATCTTTCTACGGCATACCGATGTCTCAGCATAAGCAGCTGTCTCCTGTAACAGTTGCCTGCCGATATCCTGTTCTGCCACTGGCTTACCCTCCATAAACTTGTCCAGCTTCTGCAGATCCTTGTGCGAATAGAATGCCAGACAGATACCTTCTCCTCCATCTCGTCCTGCCCTGCCTGTTTCCTGGTAATAACCTTCCAGACTCTTTGGAATATCATAATGAATGACAAAGCGCACATCTGGTTTGTCAATACCCATTCCAAAGGCGATGGTTGCCACTATCACGTCGATACGCTCCATCAGAAAGTCGTCTTGTGTCTGTGAACGTGTGGCGGAGTCCAGTCCTGCGTGATAAGGTGCCGACTTGATGTCGTTGGCTTTCAGCACATCAGACAGTTCTTCCACTTTCTTTCTGGAAAGACAATAAATAATACCACTCTTGCCCTGATGCTGCCGTATAAACTTGATGATATCTTTGTCAACATCTTTTGTCTTCTGTCTTACCTCATAATAAAGGTTAGGACGATTGAAGGAGCTTTTAAATTCCATGGCATTCAGGATGCCCAGGCTCTTCTTGATGTCCGTTCTCACCTTATCGGTGGCAGTAGCAGTCAGAGCGATGACGGGTGCATTTCCTATCTCATTGATAATAGGTCGAATACGCCTGTACTCCGGACGGAAATCATGTCCCCACTCAGAGATACAGTGCGCTTCATCTATGGCATAGAACGAGATTTTCACCGTTTTCAGGAATTCCACATTCTCTTCTTTAGTAAGAGACTCTGGTGCGACATAAAGCAGTTTCGTACGACCATCACGAATATCGGTCTTCACCCGGTCGATAGCTGCTTTATTCAGTGAAGAATTCAGGTAATGTGCCACCCCTTCCACATCACTCAGATTGGATATGACATCTACTTGGTTCTTCATGAGGGCAATCAAAGGAGAGATAACGACAGCTGTTCCTTCCATCAAAAGAGAAGGCAATTGATAACACAACGACTTACCTCCACCGGTAGGCATGAGCACAAAAGTGTCATTACCATCCAACACATTGCGGATGATAGCCTCCTGGTCACCTTTAAACGTATCAAAGCCAAAATTTTTCTTTAAAGCTTCTGTCAGGTTCACTTTGCTTGCCATAATCATGTCTTATTATAGTATTATTATTATCAATAGTTTGTCACTCAAGAAGCGAGATGAGACTTTTCCAATTGTTTCTTGGCATAGTCGAGAGTAACCGTGAATGTCTTTGCCTTTTTGGAAGGAATCTCAAACATGGCATCCATCATGATACTTTCTACAATGGAACGGAGTCCGCGGGCACCCAGTTTGTACTCTACGGCCTTGTCTACCACCAGTCGGAGAGCATCTTCATCAAAACTAAGTTTGATGCCATCCATCTCAAACAACTTCACATATTGTTTGACGATGGAGTTCTTGGGTTCTGAGAGTATACGTGCAAGAGCCTCTCTGTCAAGAGGATTCAGATAAGTAAGCACCGGCAGACGACCGATAATCTCAGGTATCAGTCCAAAGGACTTCAAATCCTGAGGCAGAACATACTTCATCAAGTCTGCCTTGTCTATCTTGCGTACGTTTTGCACGGAATTATAACCTACGACATGAGTATTCAGACGTTGGGCTATTTTTCTCTCTATACCATCGAACGCGCCACCACATATAAACAGGATATTCCTGGTATCTACATGGATATAATCTTGATCGGGATGTTTGCGTCCGCCCTTTGGCGGTACGTTAACCATCGTTCCCTCCAAGAGTTTGAGCAAGCCCTGCTGAACGCCCTCTCCGCTGACATCGCGCGTGATAGAGGGATTATCGCTCTTTCTTGCTATCTTGTCAATCTCATCGATAAACACGATGCCACGCTGTGCGGCTTCCACATCATAATCTGCCACCTGCAAGAGTCGTGACAAAATACTTTCCACGTCTTCACCGACATAACCAGCCTCAGTAAATACAGTGGCATCGACGATAGTAAAAGGTACATCCAACAACTTGGCGATTGTTCTTGCCAACAATGTTTTACCTGTACCGGTACTGCCCACCATGATGATGTTGCTCTTTTCTATCTCCACACCATCATCGCCACCTGCTGGCTGTGCCAAACGCTTGTAATGATTATAGACGGCAACAGACAAGAAACGCTTGGCCTCGTCCTGCCCTATGATATATTCATCGAGATATGCCTTGATTTCTGTTGGCTTGGGAACCTTTTTCAGATCTGGTTTCTTGGCAGCTTTGGTGGTAGCTCCAAAATAACCGGCATCTTGCACAATCTGATAGGCTTGCTGCACACAGTCACTGCAAATAAATCCATTTAAACCCGTAATCAGAAGATTCACGTCCTTCTCGGGTCTTCCGCAAAAGCTACAAACTTTTTTCATTCTTGTGTTTTCTTGGAAAGGACCATGTCAATCATACCATATTCCTTGGCTTCAGGAGCCGTCATCCAGTAGTTACGGTCAGAATCGTTCCAGACCTTTTCGAATGGGGTGTGAGAATGTTCAGAGATAATCTTATAGAGTTCATTCTTGAACTTCATGATCTCCTTTGCCTCAATCTCAATGTCCGAAGCCTGTCCCTGCACACCTCCAAGAGGTTGGTGTATCATCACCCTGCTGTGTGTCAGAGCAGAACGCTTGCCTTCGGTACCTGCTACCAGCAATACAGCTGCCATGGAAGCAGCCATACCGGTACAGATAGTCGCCACCGGACTGGAGATAAACTGCATGGTGTCATAGATACCCAGACCAGCAGTCACACTGCCGCCAGGCGAATTGATATAAATAGAGATGTCCTTGCCCGGATCTACAGAATCCAGGTAAAGCAATTGTGCCTGAAGCGTATTGGCTGTATAGTCGTCAATCTGAGTTCCCAAGAAGATGATGCGGTCCATCATCAGTCTGGAAAAGACATCCATCTGAGTTACGTTCAACTGACGTTCCTCCAGAATATATGGATTCAGATACTGAGCCTGCGAGCTCACTATTTCATCAAACACAAGACCATTCATACCCATGTGTCGGGTTGCATATTTTCTAAAATCGTTCATAATCCTTATTGTTAATCAGGGTTTTACAAGCCTATTTTTTGAGACACTAAGAGGGAGGTCATCGACCTTTTTCTCCGTTCATAGAACAAAGTTAATAAAAAAAGTCGATAACCTCCCTTATTATAGAGGAATTTTCAAAAAAAAATTATTTTTCTTGCATCATTGCGTTAAAGTCGTCCATTGAGATAGCCTTTTCGTCCAGTTTGACTACCTTCTTGACAGCCTCGATGAGTTTCAGCTCAATAGCTCTTTCCACCAAATTTTCGATGGCCTTATCGTCCTTCAGCATCTTCTCTGCATAGCTGTCAATATATTCCTCGGGAATATTGGTCATGCCATACTGTGCAAATTGAGCACGTGCAGCATTCTTAGCAATATTCTTGACATCGGCATCGTCAATCTTTATCTGATGAGCTTCTACCAACTGGTTCTCAATCAGGTTCCATTTCAGCATCTTCACGCTTGAATCGTAAACCTCGTCCAGGTTCTTCACTTCTTCCTTGCTGTTCTCCTTGATGATACGTTCGAGAAGATTCTTCGGGAATTCCAGTTCGCCAACCTTCTCATCCAGATACTTCTGCAGGTCGAGCAGGAACTTATAATCAGACTGAGGAGCCAATTGCTGTTTGATTCCTTCTGCAATCTTTGCACGGAAATCAGCCTCGTCCTTGACATTACCTTCGCCATAAATCTGGTCGAAGAGTTCTTGATTCACCTCTGCCTTCACAAAGCGTTGAACCTCGGTAACCAGATAAGTAAAGTCACTGGTCAGTGAAGCAGCTTGTTCTTTGTCGATTTTCAGAAGCGAAGCTATCTCTGCATCATTCTCAGGATATGCCTTGCGGGGATTGAAAGTAATAACTGTTCCGGGTTTAGCGTCATTAAAGAGAGCCTTCTGCTCATCTACCTTGATATACTCAGGCATCATGACAGCAGCTTCAACCACGATTCCATCTTCCTTGGCATTGCCATTCTCATCCAGCTCGCGGAGGTCACCCTTCAGCATATCATTCTGGGCAGGATCATAAACATCTGCCTTGTCGTAGTGTCCTGCACGAGACTGGAACATCTCCACCTGACGACCTACCAGTTCATCGTCGACCGTAATGTTATAATAGGGGAGCGTATCGTCGGCTGTCAACTCTACTTGAAAATCGGGAGCCAAAGCAATATCAAACTTAAATTCAAAGTTCTCGTCAGTAACGATGTTAACCTCGGCTTGAGACTCGCTCTTCAATGGGCTACCCAACATCTTAATCTTGTTCTCGGAGATATAATTTCTGAGTTTCTCATCCAAGAGGCGTTCAATAATCTCACCCTTAACGGCAGTTCCAAACTGTCTCTTAATCATGCTCATGGGAGCTTGACCGACACGGAATCCGGGGATATTAGCCCTCTTGCGATAATTCTTCAATTCCTTGTCTACTTCTCCTTGATAGTCTTCCTTTACGAAAGAAATGGTCAATACACCACTTACCTTTTCAGGGGTTTCAAATGAAATATTCATCTTGCTATATGTAAATTAAATAATATTCTTATGCCATTACGGCTTTTAGGTTGCAAAATTACTGATAAATAACGTAATATGCGAACGTTTTGGAAAAATTAACGTTATGACATGGGGATTATTCTGAGGTTGTAACATACGGACTTCATCGCTCTCTTGCTGTTACTTTTTCAATTCTACCCTAAAGGTCGTACCTTTGTTGATTTCGGAACACTTGACGAAAATCTTACCTTTATGATATTCTTCTACTATTCTCTTGGCTAACGAAAGACCTAATCCCCAGCCTCGTTGTTTCGTTGTAAAGCCTGGTTTAAATACGTTCTTGATATCCTTTTTTCTTATTCCTTTGCCTGTGTCTTTCACCTCTACGATGACACTGTCATGAAAATCATATAAAGAAAGCCAAATTTCCCCGGTTCCTTCCATAGCGTCAACGGCATTTTTACAAAGGTTTTCAATCACCCACTCAAAAAGAGAAGCATTCATCTTGACAATCACGTCGTGTTTAGGAAAACTTTGGTGAATGACTATTTTGGACGAAGTGCGTCTGTCAATATAATCTGCCACATGTTTCAACACATCATTCATGTTTGAATCAACCGGCTCGGGTAAGGAACCTATCTTGGAAAAACGTTCTGCAATTCTTTCCAATCGCTTCACATCTTTGTCTAATTCAGGTATCAGAGCATCATCCGGATAAGACTCTTTCAGAATCTCCACCCATGCCATGAGGCTTGATATAGGAGTCCCCAACTGATGAGCCGTCTCTTTGGACAAGCCTACCCACACCTTATTCTGTTCTGCCTTTTTCGAAGACAGAAGAGCAAAAATGGCAACAACTACAAATATCAGAACAACACCCAACTGAACATACGGATAGGAGGCTAAGCGTTTCAACATCAAAGACTCGTCATAACAAACCAGCTGATACTCTTTTGAAGGATGCAATGGATTACCAAGAAACATCTTGATAAACTGACCAGACTTTTCCATTCTCAATCCTTCACGTTGAACAAAAGAAAGAGAATCCTGGTAGTTATCTGCATCGATCATCACATTCCTATAATCCATCACCTGACGGTTAGAATCAAGCACGATGACAGGAATTGAATTATTACCTTGAATAACAGTGAAGGCTAAAGAAAGGTCGGTATTTTCATCCGCATTATTCATTGCATGCAACGCCTGCACCCAAATCTCCATGCGCTGATGTTCTTCTTTAGACAAGTCTGAAACGAGTATATGAGATACGAAAAGAGACACCATAGCGATAAGAACAGCTACGGCTACCAAAATAATCTTCACTTGTCTGACTCTATCCGTCCATTGCATAGTAATTATAAAACGTAAGAAATTAAGAATTAGTATATAAAACAGATAATATTCAGACGATAAAA
>CAMAHD010000032.1 GCA_945834405.1 uncultured Prevotella sp.
ACAAATAATAAATGGAGGATGTTTCCGAAAGGTTACATCCTCCATTTTTTTCGTCCGGGAGATATTGTTTTTGTCTGGGAATTTACGGTTGTCGTGTCCGGGAGATACTGATGAAGTGTTTCTGACTACGGGATGTACCTCGATTAGAGGTAGACATCCTCGTAGGTAGCCTTTTTCTTCTTTTCGGTTGCTTCTGGTTTATTGTGAGCGTTAGGCTCTGAGCCTACTTGTTCAGAAGAAGGCTGGTGGTTTATCTGCCCCTCTGATTCCTGGGTTTCTTGTATTTCTACACCTTCTCCCAAGATAGAATCTGTCGCCAGACTGTCTGTGTCGCGACGCGACTCATAATAACTTGCACAGTTCAAGGCTGATAAGTCTACACCCTCACAAGTGTTGGCAAACTTACCGTGATATTTGGCAAAAGCAGGGTCTGCAAGAACCGACTCGAAAAACAGACCGCATATAGGCAGTGCAGTTCGGCTGCCCTGGCCTAAAGCTCCTGTACGGAAGTGTATGCAGCGGTATTCTCCGCCAACCCACGCTCCGGCAACAAGATTAGGACTGACACCTACAAACCATGCGTCAGAATGGTTGTTGGACGTACCGGTCTTACCTCCGAAGTCTGTATCGCGGTATTTGCCAACATATCTGTTCAGACTCATGCTGGTAGCACCAGGTTCACGCAGACCACCCATCAGCATTCTTTGCATCAAGAAGGCACTGCGAACGGGGATGGCTTGTCGGCTTTCTGTCGGTGCCACAAAAATCTCATTGCCATCACGGTCGAGGATGCGCGTAACAAGAACGGGCTCACGTACTTTTCCTTCGTTAGCCACGGTAGCGTATGCGCCCACCAGTTCAAGCAGATTCACGTCGCTGGCTCCTAAGGCGAGGGCAGGGGTGGCCTGTAATTCGCTTCGTATACCCATATCATATGCTGTTTGAACGACTCTGTCAATACCCACTTCCTGACCCAGCTTGACGGCGATGGAATTGACACTCTGGGCAAAGGCTGCCTTCAGTGGCATGGAGTCGCCCGTGAAATAGCCATTGGCATTGGTAGGAGCCCATGTCACTTCCATTCCCTTATTCTTGTCAAATACGCGCATGGCGAAATACTGGTCGCAACGGGTGTCGCAGGGAGTGAGTCCCTGATTCATGGCTTCTGTATAGACAAAAAGTTTAAAGGTAGAGCCAGGTTGGCGCATGGCTGTAACCTTGTCGTACTTCCACGAATTAAAGTCCACATCGCCTACCCAAGCCTTCACATGTCCGGTTTGAGGTTCGATGGCAACAAAGCCGCAGTGCATGAAGCGAACCATATATCGGATGGAGTCCATGGTGCTCATTTCCTGCTCGATGCTGCCCGCTTCATAGTCAAACAGCTTTACTCGGTGGGGTTTGTTCAGATAGTAGTCTACAGAGTCGGGCTGCTCAGGGAAACGTTCTTTCAAGTGTTTGTAAACAGGAAGTTTATGGGCTATTCCTTCAATGAACCCTTCTATCTCCTGATGGCGTTCGTCCTGCCAGGGATTGGTGTTTCCCCAGTGGTTGCGGAAGTTGCGTTGGACAGCCATCATCTGTTTATGAGCAGCCTCCTCGGCATACTTCTGCATACGAGTATCAATGGTAGTATAGATTTTCAGTCCACTTGTATACAGGTCGTAACCATTATCCATACACCATTCTTTCAGGTTGTTGGCTACAGCCTCACGGAAGTAGTTGGCCTGACTGTCATAGTTGCTTTCTACACTATAGGTCAGCTGGATGGGCAGTTTGACCAGACTGTCGTATGCCTCGCGGTTGATGTTGTCATGCTTCAGCATGTTGTTCAGAACCACGTTGCGTCGTCTCAGACTGTTTTCGGGATTGATTTTAGGATTATAGAAGGTAGTAGCTTTCAGCATACCGACAAGAATTGCCGCCTGGTCTGTCGTCAGATTCTTGGGAGTGGTGTTGAAGTAAGTCTTGCAGGCTGTCTTGATACCGAAAGCGTTGGAGCCGAAATCTACGGTATTGGCATACATGGTAATGATTTCCTTCTTGTCGAAAAGCATTTCAATCTTTACGGCAGTAATCCACTCTTTACTCTTCATTATCAGAATCTTCAGTCCCGGAATATTGCCGAGCAGTCCTGTAGAGTACTGGGTGCGTACGCGAAACATATTCTTCACCAACTGCTGCGTGATGGTGGATGCGCCGCGGGCATCATGGTGAACAGCATAGTCCTTGATAGCCGCGAAAACACCTTGGAAATCGATGCCGCAGTGGTTATAGAAACGCTCATCTTCCGTGCTTACAAGTGCTTCCCAGAAGATGGGGTTTACCTCTTCGTATTTTACGGGTGTACGGTTTTCGTTGAAATATTTGCCTATGAGTATGCCATCGGCACTGTATATTTCAGAAGCCTGACTGGTAACAGGATTCTTGATGGCACTCATGCCGGGAGATTTTCCGAAGAGCCACAGGAAGTTGATGTCTACAGCTCCGAGATAAAGAACGAAGGCAACGATGAAGGTGCAGAATGCTGCTACCGTCTTCACGTACCAAGGACGTCCCTTGTAAAGGTTCTTATACCATGTGAAAAAACGCTTTGTGTAAAGGAAAACCATATTCTTCATAAGCTTTTATCCTATAGTTGATACCTGTGAATTGATGAAACCGATGATGGTATCTTCGTCATCGGGGTTAAACCAGTGCATGTTGGCATCTCGTTTATACCATGTCAGTTGTTTTCGTGCGTAACGGCGTGTGTTTCCTTTGATGCGTTCCACCGCTTCGTCCAGCGTGAACTTGCCATCGAAATAGGCAAACAGTTCCTTATAGCCTACGGTGTTCAGGGCATTCTCCCGACGGAAGGGCAACAGTTGTCGAGCCTCTTCCAGCAGTCCTTCTGCCATCATCTGGTCTACACGCTTGTTAATGCGCTGATACAGTTCTTCTCTGGGTCTGTTCAGTCCAATCTTGACGATATGGAAGGGCCGTTGTTTGGTTTGTCGTTTGCGGAAAGATGTATAGGTACATCCCGTCTGAAGGCAAATCTCCAGTCCGTGAACCACTCGGCGTGTGTTCTTCTTGTCCACCATATCGTAGTATTCTGGATCCAGTTGTCTCAGTTCTTCCAACAGAGATTCCAGTCCTTCGGCTGCCAGCCGTTGTTTCAGTGTCTCTCTCAGGGTGTCATCTACCGTCGGTATGTCGTCAATACCATTACATACCGCATCAATATACATCATGCTTCCTCCACTGAGCAGAGCCACCTCTTCCTGCTGCTGTTCCAACAGACGGAGCACATCCTCCTCGAACATGGCGGCATTATAGTAGCTTCCCAAGGGCAAGATACCGACAAAGTGATGCTTGATGGCTGCCAGTGTTTCTGCCGTAGGGGCAGCTGTTCCAATGGTCATTCCCTGATAAATCTGTCGGGAGTCGGCATTGATGATAGGGATATGATAATGGCAAGCCAGCCTTTCGCTCAAGTGCGATTTGCCTACTGCTGTAGGTCCTGTTATCACCACAAGTGTCTTCATCTGCTTCCGTATGGAAAAGTGTTCAGTCTGTTGGAATGTTTGCAGGCTATTATATAATATAAGGTGTAATGGCTTCTTTTATCGGATAACGCCTCTCTTGGAGTTCTCGAAGAAGGAGCAGATATATTCCACCTCTTTAATGTCCGGATATTTGGCGCGAACTTCCTCGATACCTTCCTTCACCAGTCCCTTGCTGTAGATGATGCGGTAAGTATCATGGATAATATCAATGAGTTCGTTGCTGAATCCTCTTCGGCGAAGACCGATGATATTGATGCCGCAGTAGCGGGTAGGCTCCTTGCCGGCGATGATGTAAGGAGGAATATCCTGACTGAAGCGGCAGCCGCCCTGAATCATCACGTAACCGCCGATGTGGCAGAACTGATGACAGAGCACGGTAGCACTGATGATGGCGTTGTCGTCTATCTCTACTTCACCGGCAAACTTGGTAGAGTTGCCGATAATAGAACCGTTGCCGATGACGCAGTCGTGAGCAACGTGCATATTCTCCATCAGCAGGTTGTTGCTGCCCACAACGGTCTTGCCGCGACTGGCTGTTCCGCGGCTGATGGTGACATTCTCGCGGATGCTGTTGTTGTCTCCTATTTCGCAGAGGGTATCTTCGCCTTTATATTTCAGGTCTTGGGGCTTGGTGCTGATGCTGGCTCCGGGGAAGAACTCGTTGCCACTGCCTATACGGGCACCGGCATGTATGGTTACACTGTTGTACAGCTTATTGTTGTCACCCAGCACGACATCCTTGTCTATTACGCAAAAGGGACCAATGATATTGTTGTCACCCAGTTTGGCTTCGGGATGTACAACGGCCATAGGACTGATTTGATTCATAATCGAGTATGTTATTTGTTTTTGACAATCTGTGCAGTGAAGGTGGCTTCTGAAACCACGTGGTCACCTACGAATACATAACCTTTCATGGACGATACGCCATGACGAACCGGTGCGAGCAGGTCTACCTTGAACAGCAGGGTGTCTCCGGGTACTACCTTCTGGCGGAACTTCACGTCATCAATGCGCATGAAGTAGGTTGACCAGCGTTCGGGTTCCTCTACGGTGTTCAGGACCAGTAGGCCGCCACATTGTGCCATGGCTTCTATCTGAAGAACACCGGGCATGACGGGCTCCTGAGGGAAGTGTCCCTGGAAGAAGGGTTCATTGCTGGTGATGTTCTTCACACCTACGATGCTGTTGGCTCCCAGGGCTATTACTTTGTCAACCAGCTGCATGGGATAGCGGTGGGGGAGCAGTTCGCGGATGCGGTTGACATCCATGATTGGCTCCTCGTTCGGATCGTAGATGGGGGCCTGAATCTCGTGCTTGCGGATTTCTCGGCGCATCTGTCGTGCAAACTTGTTGTTGATGGTATGTCCGGGACGGGTAGCGATGATACGCCCCTTGATAGGCTTGCCTATGAGTGCCATGTCGCCGATGATGTCCAGCAGCTTGTGGCGTGTACACTCGTTTTCCCATACCAGAGGTTTATGCTGGATATATCCCAGTTCTGTGGCATCGCGATGTTCCACCTGTAGCATGTCTGCGAGGTCGTCAAGCTGTTCTTGCGAAATCTGTCGCTCGTAAATGACAATCGCATTGTCCATGTCTCCACCCTTAATCAGGTTGGCAGCCAGCAAAGGCTGGATGTCTCTGACAAAGACGAAGGTACGAGCTCTGGCTATCTCGTCAGCAAAGAGGTCCATCTTGTCGAGTGTGGCAAATTGGCTGTTGATGAACTTCGAGTTGAACGAGCACATGGCTGTGAGGCTGAACTCCTCGTCGGGGAGGATGGTGATGCACGAACCTGTTTCCTCATCCTTCACCTCTATTTTTTTGCGGATGATATACCAGTCTTTAGGGGCGTTCAGTTCCTCCACTCCAATCTCCTGGATTTTTTCTACATACTGAATGGCGCTGCCATCAAGAATGGGGAACTCGGGTCCGTTTACCTGAATCAGACAGTTGTCGATGCCTAAGGCATAGAGTGCTGCCAGTCCGTGTTCGACGGTAGATACGCGAATGTCTCCCCGTCCGAGAACGGTTCCGCGCTGGGTATCGATCACATTTTCGGCAATAGCGTCTATCACGGGCATTCCGTCCAAATCGATACGCTGGATTTTGTAGCCCGTATTCTCTGCTGCCGGATTGAAGGTGACGGTCAGGCTCAAACCGGTATGCAGGCCTTTTCCACAAAGTGAGAAACTGCCTTTTAACGTTGTTTGTTTCATCATATTATGATTGTTTTTTTAATTCTTCCATCTCTTTCTGCAGGGCGTTCAGCTGTGCGTACATCTCAGGGAGGCGTCTGAAGATTGCCTGAGATTTGAAATATGCTTTTGGCTCCATCGGCGGCGTACCGATAAGAGTCTGATTCCCTTTGATATTTCCCGGAACTCCCGACTGAGCTCCCAGGAAGGTCTTGTCGCCCACGTGGATATGGCCTGCCAGTCCTACTTGTCCGCCGAACATGCACCAGGAACCTATCTTGGTACTACCAGCAATGCCAACCTGTGCCGACATGACTGTATTTTCACCGATTTCGCAGTTATGTGCCACCTGAATCAGGTTGTCCAGTTTCACACCCTTATGGATGATGGTGCTGCCCATTGTAGAGCGGTCGATACAGGTATTGGCGCCAATCTCCACATTATCCTCTATCACCACAATGCCAATCTGGGGTATCTTGTCATAGCCGTCGGCATTGGGAGCAAAGCCGAAGCCGTCGGCACCGATGACCGTTCCTGCATGGATAGTGACATGATTGCCTATTTTGCAACCCTCATAGATGGTGACATTGGGGTAGAAGATACAGCCTTCGCCCACCTTCACTCCGTCGCCTATCACGGCGTGTGGATAAATCTGTGAACCCTTGCCCACGACAGCTCCCTCGCCAATCACGGCATACGCGCCTACATAGACATCCTCGTCTATCTGGGCAGAGTCTGCAATGGAAGCGGTGGGGGCGATACCTTTCTTGCGAGGTTTGGTTGACTCATAGAGCTGGAGCAGTTTTGCCACACTCTCGTAAGCGTTCTTGACACGGATAAGGGTGGGTTTAACCTCCTTTTCCAGTTCTACGTCGGCATTCAGGAGCACGACGCTGGCCTCAGTCTCGTAAATATAATGGGTATATTTGGGATTGGACAGGAAGGAGATAGCGCCAGGAACACCTTCTTCAATTTTCGCGAAGGTGTTTACTTTGGCGTTCTCGTTGCCTTCCACAGTACCGCCGACAAAGTCGGCTATTTGTTTGGCTGTAAATTCCATTTCTGTCGTATATGAATTTTATGTTGCAAATATAGCAATTTTTTGTTATATCCTTTGGTAACAAAGATAATATTTTCTGATTTTTTTTGAAAGAAGCTGTATGTTGAGCAATTCAGAGGCCTCAGAGATGTCTTTTACTGTTCCATCTTTGTACAGAATGCCTATTCTGTCATCGTCAATGTCGTACATGTCTTTCTGGATGGCATCCTCGCAAACCAGGTATGCGGCATCCTTCTCGTGGATGTTCAGTCGGCTTGCTATGTCTTTTTTCAGTTGTTCTATCTTTTCTGTGCCAACGGGTTCTTCATGCACCTCCACCTTGAAGATATTCCTGTTCACCATGTCGGTGGCAAGGATGGAGAGGGTAGGGTCGGCATGGTTCATCCATACCTTCAGCGAACTCCATATATCGTTGTCGTCAAGAGCCTCGTACATCTGCAGCGTTTCGGGATGGGTGGCAAACCATGCAGCATCCACCTCGTTGTAAAGGAAGTAGCGAAGTGCCGGAGTGGCAAACACCTCCTGTCCTTTCCGTGCCAGTGCTTTGGCTCTGTTGAGCGTGTTCACCAACACCTTTTCGTATGCCACCGCCGTCTTGTGCAGATAGACCTGCCAGTACATCAGTCGCCGTGAGGTCAGATAGTTTTCTATGGAATAGATGCCTTTCGACTCCACGACCAGTTGGTCGTCCACTACATCCAGCATCTTGATGATGCGCGCGCTGCCGATATTTCCCTCATTGACTCCCGTATAGAAAGAGTCCCTTCTCAGATAGTCAAGCCGGTCCATATCCAGTTGGCTGCTGATAAGCTGATGGAGGAATTTCTTGGGATATTCGCCTTTGAATATCTTCATGGCGAGGGCAAGCTGATTGCCCAGGTCATGGTTGATGCGTTCCATCATCATCAGCGATATCTCCTCATGCGAGATACCCTTGATAAGGGTGTTTTCGAGTACATGACTGAAGGGTCCGTGCCCGATGTCATGCATGAGGATAGCTGCCTCGACGGCTTCTGCCTCGCTGTCGAAGATAAAGTTTCCCTTTTGTTGCAGACTGATGATGGCTTCGCTCATGAGGTGCATGGCACCGAGGGAGTGCTGAAAGCGAGTATGCCGTGCTCCGGGATAGACTACGGATGCCAGTCCCAGCTGGTTGATGCGCGTCAGCCTCTGCATGAGCGGATGCCTCACGATGTCGAGCAAGAGTCCGCGTGGAATCTTGATGAATCCGAAGACAGGGTCGTTGATGATTTTAGCGTCGTTCATAGTTTGCTGAGTTCGACAGCCATCTCCTCCTGCAGTTCTTTGGCTTTCTGTCCTGCCACTGTGGCGAAGTCTTCACCCGAAGATGCATAGATGATGCCTCGTGAGCTGTTGACCAGCAGACCGCAGTCGGCAGTCATGCCATAACGGCATACCTCCTGCAGGCTTCCTCCCTGTGCTCCCACTCCGGGAACCAGCAGGAAGTGGTTGGGTGCCAGTTTGCGAATATCCTGGAACATGGCGCCCTGGGTAGCTCCCACCACGTACATCATATTCTCGTCGTTAGCCCATGTCTGGCTGATACGCAGAACCTTTTCAAACAGCCGTTCGCCTTCCGTGTCGGCTGTCAGCTGGAAGTCGTGGCTGCCCTTGTTGCTGGTCAATGCGAGCAGAACAACCCATTTGTCCTTATAGCCGAGGAAAGGCGTGACGCTGTCCTCTCCCATGTAGGGAGCCACTGTCACGGCATCCAGATTGTATTCCTCAAAGAAGGTGCGTGCATACATGGCAGAGGTATTTCCGATGTCACCTCGTTTGGCGTCTGCAATGATGAACTGTTCCGGATAATGGGTCTTCAGATAGTTGATGGTTTTCTCGAAGGCTATCATACCCTTCACGCCGAAAGCCTCATAGAAAGCCAGGTTGGGTTTGTATGCCACGCAGTAGGGAGCAGTGGCGTCAATGATGGCCTTGTTGAAGGCGAAGATAGGGTCTTCCTCCTGAAGCAGATGCTGTGGGATTTTTTTCGTGTCGGTATCGAGACCTACACAGAGAAAACTTTTCTTGAGCTTGATTTGCTCTACCAGTTGCTGTTTGTTCATAATTCTTTATTTGGGTATTTCCGTTCGTGGCAATTCTTTCAGGCGTTCCGGGTCTTTCTTCATGGAAACGAGTCGTTTCATGAAGTCATCAGCAGGTACGGTTCGTTCTCGCTGTTCGTCTTCCTGGTTTTTCTTTGTATATCTGATTGCCATGCAGAAAAAGTATTAATGATGTTGATATTCAGTTAGGTATGCAAGAAAAAAAGAGGTCGGAAGCTGTGTCGTTACAGCTCCGCCTCCTTCATTCGTTCTGCATTTTCCGCTACGGTCAGAGCGTCAATCATCGCCTGGATGTCTCCGCCCATGAAACCTTGCAGGTCATGTGTAGTAAAACCGATACGGTGGTCGGTCACACGTCCTTGCGGGAAGTTGTATGTTCGTATCTTCGCACTGCGGTCACCGGTAGAGACGAGTGTCTTTCTTCGGTTGGCAATGTCGTCGATATATTTCTGATGCTCTCGGTCATAGATAAAGGTGCGCAGTCTTGACAGTGCCCTTTCCTTGTTCTTGGGTTGGTCACGTGTCTCCGTACATTCGATGAGGATTTCCTCTACCTCTCCTGTATTGGGATTTTTCCAGGGATAACGCAGACGTACGCCCGATTCCACCTTGTTCACGTTCTGTCCTCCGGCACCCGAACTTCTGAACGTGTCCCATTTGATGTCACCTTCATTGATGTTCACTTCAAAGCGGTCTGCCTCTGGCAGCACGGCCACCGTAGCGGCACTGGTGTGCATACGTCCCTGTGTCTCGGTGGCAGGCACGCGCTGTACTCGGTGTACACCCGACTCGTATTTCAGTGTACCGTAGACGCTGTCTCCGCTGACGGCGAAGTCTATTTCCTTGAATCCTCCCACAGCGCCTTCGCTGACACTGGTGATGGAGAGAGACCATCCCTTAGAGTCGCAGAACTTCTTGTACATGCTGAACAGGTCGCCGGCAAAGAGAGCGGCTTCGTCGCCACCCGTTCCGGCTCGAATCTCCATCTGTACATTCTTGGCATCCTCGGGGTCTTTGGGTACCAGTGCCATTTTGATTTCCTCCTCAATGACAGGCTGTTTCTCCTCGTTGGCTGCCAGCTCCTCGCGAGCCATCTCCTTCATCTCGGGGTCGCTTTCGTTGGCAAGTATATCCTTGGCCTCCTTGATGGAGTCCAGACAGCTGATATACCTTTTCCGTGCGTCCATGATGTCGCTGAGGTCCTTGTATTCGCGGGTGAGTTTCACGAAACGTTCCTGGTCGGCAATCACGTTCGGGTCGGTAATCAGCGTGGAAACCTCCTCGTATCTGCTTACCAGTCCTTCCAGTTTCTGCAGTATGCTGTTGTTGTCTGCCATAATCAATATTCAAATGTTCCGAATTCCGACTTGATGGTCAGGCTCTTTCTGCCTTCCTCGATATGTCCCACTACCTGTGCGTCGATATGGAAGCTGCGGCTGAGTTCTATCACCTTGTCTGCCTGTTCGGGAGCCACGTAAATCTCCATTCTGTGACCCATGTTGAACACCTTGTACATCTCGCTCCAGTCTGTCCCGCTCTGCTGCTGAATCAGTCTGAACAGCGGCGGTATGGGGAACATGTTGTCTTTCACTACATGGCAGTTGTCTCCTACGAAATGGAGAACCTTGGTCTGTGCGCCGCCGGTACAGTGAACCATGCCATGGATGTCATGTCGCATCTCGTCAAGCAGTTTCTTGATGACGGGAGCGTATGTACGGGTAGGGGAGAGCACGAGCTTGCCGGCATTGACGGGTGCTCCTTCAACGGCATCGTCCAGACGGCAATTACCGCTGTATACCAATTCTTGTGGAACGGCATGGTCATAGCTTTCGGGATATTTCTCTGCGAGATATTTGCTGAACACGTCATGTCGGGCAGACGTCAGTCCGTTGCTGCCCATACCTCCGTTGTAGCTGTCTTCGTAAGTTGCCTGTCCGCAGGAGGAGAGTCCGACGATGACGTCTCCGGGCTGGATATTGGCATTGTCAATCACGTCACTTCTTTTCATGCGGCAGGTAACGGTAGAGTCGACGATGATGGTTCGTACCAGGTCTCCCACGTCAGCCGTTTCACCTCCCGTGGCATAGATGCCTATGCCCATGTCTCTCATCTGCTTGAGCAGTTCGTCAGTACCGTTGATGATGGCCGAGATGACCTCTCCTGGCACGAGCATCTTGTTGCGTCCTATGGTGCTTGATACCAAGATGTTGTCTACGGCACCCACGCAGAGCAGGTCGTCGGTGTTCATGATCAGTGCATCCTGAGCGATGCCTTTCCATACGCTCAGGTCGCCGGTCTCTTTCCAGTACATGTATGCGAGCGACGATTTGGTACCGGCACCGTCGGCATGCATGATGTTACAGTACTCAGGGTCTCCACCCAGGATGTCGGGTATGATTTTGCAGAAAGCCTGTGGAAAGATACCCTTGTCAATGTTCTTGATGGCGTTGTGTACGTCTTCTTTAGCGGCGCTCACTCCGCGCATCATATATCTGTTTTTGTTGTCCATATTCACAAATAGTGGCGATGAAGATAGTGTTGTTTCAGTCATGGAACTATCTGTTCCAGTATTCCCAGCTGGCGAATGCCTGCAGCAGCAGCATTTCCAGTCCGTTTTTGGTTCTTGCGCCCCTCAGCGCCCCTTTTTTCATGAAGAGCGTTTCATCGGGGTTGTATACCAGGTCGTAGAGGATGTTGTGAGAGTCCAGTGCTTCGTAGGGCAGTTCCGGACACTCCTCTGTATTAGGATACATTCCGCTCGGTGTACAGTTGACAATCACCTTGTATTCCTGAACGACTTCAGGAGTGACATCCTGATATCGGATGGTGTCAGGTCTCTGGTAACGGCTTACGAAAACGGTTTCCAGTCCGAGCGAGCGCAGTCCGTAGTCAACGGCTTTGGAAGCTCCTCCCGTTCCCAGGATGAGCGCTTTGGTATGCTGTTTCTCGAGCATCCCCTCAATGCTTTTGGTAAATCCGATGACATCAGAGTTGTAGCCTTTGAGGATCGTTTCCGTTCCTTTATGCTCCACCCTGATGACATTCACGGCTCCGATAGCTCTGGCTTCGGGCGAGATGGAATCGAGAAAAGAGATAACCTTCTGTTTGTAGGGTATCGTCACGTTGAGTCCCTTGATGTCGGGGTTTGAGGCGATAATCTCGGGCAAGAGGTCGATGGAGGGAATCTCGAAGTTCTCATACACGGCATCGATATTCTCGTCGGCGAATTTCTGGTTGAAGAAACTGATTGAGAAGGAGTGGCCGAGTGGATAGCCGATAAGTCCATATTTGTCCATAAGCAAGCGGTATAGGTGAAGTTATTTGGTTGCGAAATACATGGTGCAGATGCCGAAGGTGAGCCGTTTGAACGAAGCCTGTGTGAATCCTGCCTTTCTGAATATCTCCATCATCTGTTCTCCCTGCGGGAAGGCATCGATGGTGTCAGTAAGGTATTGGTATGCCACTTTGTCCTTCGAGACGAGTCTGCCGTACACCGGAAGTACGGTGTGTGAGTAGAGTTGGAAACACTGTTTCATGGGGAAGTGTTTCGGGGTGGTCAGTTCGATGATGCTCAGATGTCCCCCTTGTTTCAGCACACGGTGCATCTCCTTCAGTCCTGCATCCAGGCTTTGGAAGTTTCTGATGGCGAAAGCCGCAGTGACAGCATCAAAGCTATTGTCTTGGTATGACAGGTTCATGCAGTCTTCTTTTGCGAAGGAGATGGTCTTTTCCAGTCCCAGTTTCTTCACCTTTTTGCGTCCCACGTTCATCATGCCCTCGCTGATGTCGGTACCCACCAGAGTCTGTGGTTTCAGCTGTTGAGCCAGCAGAATGGCGAAGTCTCCGGTACCGGTAGCGATGTCGAGTATCGATTGGGGAGCGAAGGGCCGCAGTTGTTCCACGGCTTTCTTCCTCCATCCTTTATCGATATTCCATGACAGCCGGTGGTTCAGGGTGTCATACGAGGCAGCGATGGCATCGAACATGCTCTCCACCTGTTGTCCCTTTTCCCCCTCCTGTCCGTAGGGCTTGATTTGCTCCTGTCTGTACATGTCGTTGGTCTGTATGGTTGATGTTTATCTGTTTGCCAACCAGTTGCTTACATTCTTTTCGATGCGGGCGGCGATGTCACCCTCTACGGCAGCCTTGTTGAAGTTTTCGCCGGTGATGTGCTCGTAGAGTTCGATGTATCTTTCGCTTACGCTTTCAGCATATTCGTCGGTAATTTCGGGCATTACCTGTCCGGGTTCGTTCATGAAGTCGTGTTCAATGAGCCATTGGCGTACAAACTCCTTGGAGAGCTGTCTCTGTGGTTCTCCCTTTGCCAGTTTCTCCTCGTAGCCTTCTGCATAGAAATAGCGGCTGGAGTCGGGAGTATGAATCTCGTCAATCAGGTACACCTTTCCGTCGCGCTTGCCGAATTCATATTTGGTATCTACGAGTATGAGTCCCTGGCGGGCTGCTATCTCCTGTCCACGCTGGAACAGGCGTCGGGTATAGTCTTCCATCACGGCGTAGTCCTCGGCGCTGACGATGCCTTGTCTGATGATTTCCTCTTTGGAGATGTTCAGGTCATGCCCCTCATCGGCTTTGGTGGTAGGAGTGATGATAGGTTCGGGGAAGCGTTCGTTTTCCTTCATGCCTTCGGGCAGTTTGACTCCGCAAATCTCGCGGCAGCCTTTCTGGTATTCTCTCCATGCCGAACCGGTAAGGATAGAGCGGATAATCATCTCCACTCTGAAGCCTTCACACTTCAGTCCCACGGTGACCATTGGGTCGGGAGTTGCCAGTTTCCAGTTGGGGCAGATGTCTGCTGTTGCGTCCAGGAACTTGGCGGCAATCTGGTTGAGCACCTGTCCTTTGAAAGGAATACCTTTGGGCAGAATGACGTCGAATGCCGAAATTCTGTCGGTGGCAACCATCACCATCAGGTCGTCATTAATGTTGTACACGTCGCGTACCTTACCATGGTAAACGCTTTTTTGTCCTTCAAAATGAAACTCTGTCTGTGTTAAAGCTTTCATTGTTTTATATATTTTTGTTTGATTGTTCTTTCTTTTCATGTTCCTCGTATGCCTTGACGATGCGGGTTACGAGTTTGTGCCTGACGATATCCCTTTGGTCCAGTCGGATGACGGCTATGCCTTCCACCTTTTCTAATATGTCGAGGGCTTCTCTGAGTCCGCTGTTGTGTTCTCTGGGCAGGTCCACCTGTGTCAGGTCTCCCGTGACAATCATCTTGGTGTTCCATCCCATGCGTGTGAGGAACATTCTCAGCTGTGCGCTTGTGGTGTTCTGTGCTTCGTCCAGGATAACGATGGCATCGCTCAGTGTACGTCCTCGCATGAAGGCGAGCGGTGCAATCTGAATGATATCCTTCTCCATCATGTCCTGCAGTTTGGCTGGCGGAATCATATCCTCCAGTGCGTCATAGAGCGGTCGGAGATAGGGGTCTATTTTCTCTTTCATGTCTCCCGGCAGGAATCCCAGTTTTTCTCCGGCTTCCACAGCTGGTCGGCTTAGAATGATTCTTTTTACCGTTTTTTCTTTGAGGGCTTTCACGGCGAGCGCTATGCTCAGATAGGTCTTTCCCGTACCGGCAGGTCCTACGGTGAAGAGCATATCGTGTGTATGGAAAGCGCTGACTATCTGTTGCTGGTTTTCGCTTCTTGCTTTGATGGGTCGCCCCGAAAGCGTATATACGATGACACCCTCAGGGTAGTCGTTGTTGCCCTGTCCGTGGATGATGCTGATGATATCCTCTTCCTTGAGGGTATTGAATCTGACCACGTGTTGTCTCATCTTTTCAATGTTCTCTTCGAAGAGACACATTTGCTCCTCATCGCCCAATACTCTGATGACGTTGTCTCTTGCCACGATTCTCAGTTTAGGGTATAGCGACCTGATCATCTGCAAGTTGTTGTTGCTTACTCCGTAGAGTGCCACTGGGTCGATGTCTTCCAGTACGATATGCTTTTCTATCAATTTCTTACTTCTTTCTTCTATTGTTAAAAATTTCTTGCAAAAGTACAAAATTAATTGTAGAAAGAAGAAAGAAGATGGAAATATTTTTCCCACAAAGCATGAATGTCCACAATTTGGTGTTGGTTTTATCCTCGGGTGTTGTCTTGGGTATGGGGGAAAACAAAAAAAAGAGTTCCGGATTTGACTCCGAAACTCCTTCGTTTTGGTTTGGACGTTTGTAGTGGATAGGGGAATCGAACCCCTATGCCAAGATTGAGAATCTTGTATCCTAACCATTAGATGAATCCACCATTTTGTCTCACGAGCAAGATTGCTGCGGAAGCTGGGGGATTCGAACCCCCGGTACGATAAACTCGTACGGCAGTTTAGCAAACTGCTGGTTTCAGCCACTCACCCAAACTTCCCTTCCGATAATCTTTATCGTGGCGTTTTCTCTCAAACGCGGTGCAAAGGTACGACCTTTTTTTGTAACCACCAAACTTTTTCCATGTTTTTTTTGAAAAAAGTTCATTTTTCTCGCCTTTTACCCCATCAAAGGGGTTTTTTTAGTGATGTTGAGTGATTATTTGTATAGGACTTAATGGTTGTTCTTGAAGGAAACGACCTTGCTTAAGTCGGTATCGAGATAGTAGGTATCTTGGTGCTTGTCCTTGCCCAAACGATAGTCAACACGTATCATTTTCAGCATTTTTCCTGATTTGCTGCCTTCAAAGTCCAGGTTCTGGCGGTAATGTGGTGTCTGTGTCGCCCGTATTTGCATCTGATGCAGGGCAGAGTCGGAGATATTTCTGGTAGAGTCGAGGCTGTGAAACTCCTCAATCTTCAGTTCTGAAACGTCTTTCAGGTTTTTCTCCATGAAGTCCTTGACCACAGACTCTGCCTTGTATTGCTGTCCGCACGAGGCGGACAGCATACAGAGGGCTCCTAATATAATAAGGTGTAAGGGTCGTCTGTGGTTCATGGTTATTTGGCAGGTATGTTTTTCAGAATTTCGAGCAACAGTTGCCATACCATATCCACGGTGGGTATGAGGAGACGTTCCTCGGGGGTATGTACATAGCGGAGTGTCGGTCCGAAAGATACCATGTCGAGGTTGGGGTAGCGTTCAGAGAAAAGTCCGCATTCCAGTCCTGCATGTATACCCTTGACGATGGGTTTCTTTCCAAAGAGCTTCTGGTAGGATTCGTCCACGAGAGCCACCAGTTTGCTGTTGGGGTTCATCTTCCAGGCGGGATATCCGTCGTTCTGTACCACTTCCGCACCTGCCAGTTCGAAGGCAGCCTTCACGGTGTTGCACTGGTTTTCCAGATTGCTCATCACGTTGCTGCGCTGCGATGTCACGATGGTCAGAGCCTCGTCGGCAGTCACCACGCTGGCTACATTGCTGGAGGTTTCAACCATCCATGCGAGGGCTTCGTCCTGACACATGGCAAAGACGCCGTTGTCTACAGCCTGCAGGGCACGGATGACGCTGTTGGAAGTCTGCAGTGGCAGTACGGGCTGTGCATCGGCACTCTCCAAGAGGAATACCATCTGGGTGTCGGTAACGTGGAATTCCTCTTCTACCTCGCTGGTAAAGACATTCCAGTCCACCCTTACCTGCTCCTTGAACTCCTGCGGTACCGCTATGGTGAAGCTGCCGTCACGCGGGATGGCATTGTGCATTCTTCCGGAATTGAATTCAGCCAGACGGAGCTGCCACTTGTTGCTTTCCAGATAGAGGAAGCGGGCGAGAATCTTGATGGCATTGGCACGTTTCTTCTCGATGTCATCGCCAGAGTGTCCGCCGGTAAGTCCCTTGATGCTGCCTCTGAGGAAGAAGTAGTCCTGCGGAGCCTGCTCCTTCTCGTAGCGGAAGGTGGCAATGGTATTCTTTCCTCCGGCACACGATACGAACACCTGGCCTTCATCCTCACTGTCCAGGTTAATCAGGTAGTCGCCCGTCATGAATCCGGCTTCCATGCCAGAGGCACCGGTAAGCTGGGTTTCCTCGTCGCGTGTGAAGACACATTCGATAGGACCGTGCTGCAGGTCATCGCTGCGGAGCACGGCCAGCTCGATGGCCACACCGATGCCGTCGTCGGCGCCCAGTGTCGTTCCCTTGGCTTTCAGCCACTCTCCGTCAATATATGTCTGTATGGCATCGTTGTCGAAGTCGAACTCCACATCTACCAGCTTGTCGCAAACCATGTCGAAGTGACTCTGCAGAATCACGGTCTTTCTGTCCTCCATACCAGGAGTGGCAGGCTTGCGTATGATGACATTGCCCGTCTGGTCTACTCGGGTGTCTAATCCGCGGCTTTCGCCCCAGTTCTTCAGATACGCAATCATTTTTTCTTCGCGCTTGGAAGGTCGTGGAATCTCATTGATTTTGGCGAACTCTTCAAAAACACAACTCGGTTTTAATTCGATTTTGCTCATTATTAACTAAAAATTTACTTGTTATTATCTGATAATTGGTGAATTTGCATTACCTTTGTAGCCGCAAAGTTACATAATATGGTCGAAATATTCTTATCATGCACGTTAATAATTGCTATCAGCATGGCTTTTTTGTGCATAAAAGTGTTTTTGAAGAAGGGCGGAAGCTTCTCGTCCCAGCATATTCATGACAACGAGGGCATGAAGGAACGGGGCATTCACTGTGTTCTCGACCAAGACCGTGAGGCGCGCCATCCCGAGTTGCGCCGCCGCAGAAAGAATCAAAACAATAAACAATAACCCAACAAAAGATGAAAACAAACAACATTATCCGTGCTTTGTCGCTGGCAGCCCTTTCAACCCTGGCGCTGGCATCCTGCAACAATTCCAATCCCAAGATGGACGAACAGCCTGCTGCAGGCGGTGCTGCTTCTCCTTCCGGAATGAAGATAGCCTATGTAGAAGTAGACTCTATCATGTCGCAATACACCTTCTGTAAGGAGTATTCGCTGATATTGCAGAAGAAGAGCAACAATGCGCGTAACACCCTCAACCAAAAGGGACAGCAGTTGCAGGCAGCAGCAGCCAACTTCGAGCAGAAGTTGCAGAACAATGGCTTTGCCAGTCGTGATGAGGCTGCCCGTGTGCAGGCTGCCATCCAGCGTCAGCAGCAGGACCTGCAGGAGCTTCAGAACCGTTTGGGCTCTGAGTTGGATGCCGAGACTGCCAAGTTCAACACCGCCCTGCGCGACTCTCTGCAGAACTTCCTGAAGATGTATAACAAGGACAAGAAGTTCGACCTGATTCTTTCCAAGGCTGGTGACAACATCCTCTATGCCGAGAAGCGTCACGACATCACCCAGGAAGTGATTAACGGACTGAACAAGCGCTATAAGTCAACCATCAAGCAGGAAGACAAGGAAGAAAAGAAAAAATAGTCTCGGACTTGACAAGTTGGCAACTTCTACATTTTCAGTAGATAAAGATAGTTCAAAGGAGATGAAGGAAGTTTTTCCTTTATCTCCTTTTATCAACTTTGAAACCTGCTTTGCCATGCCTGTCCGGTTTTTGCTTGGTTACGATGCCCGCATCGCCTCCCTCATAAAGACTGAACGATCAATCGAGAATCTGAAGCAATACACCAGCATCTGAAAGAAGAACTGCCGAAATCCCTGAAAGAAGAAAGAGAAAGAATTGAATCTTAGTAATACAAAGACAGCATGAAACTAAAGAAACGTAACTTTTTTCTACCATTGATTGCAATGTACACATTGTCATTGCTGATTGCCTGTTCCGACCAACGGGCAACTGGGGTGCGTAAGGGTATTGACAGCACACATACATCGACATATATCACCAAGATAAGCATCCAGGAGCCGGAACGTGCCCTTGCCATCATCGACACCATGGAGATGAACAAGGAAGCACAGCCGTACGATATCAATTACCTGCGCTATATAGTTTATTTCAATGGGGGCGTTGACAAAAAAGTTGCAGAGTACTATGGCAAACAGTTATTGAAAGACTCACTTGCCATGCAGAAGAACCCTCACGATAACATCTGCATCCTGAACAATCTTGCCGACATGGCCTACTTGAACCGCCAGTTTACACAGGGCCTCAAGTATGCCAAAGCTTCCGTCGAGGTGGCACGAAGGAACCACTTGGAGTTTCAAGAAGTCATCGCGACGCATCGCATGGCAACTGGAACCTTAATGCTCGGCGATACCATTGGTGGCCTGAAACTCTTTAAAGAGGGCAAAGAAAAGATTATCAGGCTTGTTGACGGGGAGAGCACATACCATGAAATCAGGCAAGTCCATACGTTTGTCGCCAACTATATGGTGTGCATGCTCACAGCCAAAAGATATGACGAGGCGGAAAAGCTGATTCCTGACCTACTCTACTTCACAAAGAAGTTGAAAGAGGCGGGCGATGCGATTGAGGGTGCTGCGGAACTCCAGCAAATCACCACTGCCAGCCTGCTCATGGAGTACTATGACCAGACGGGCAACACCAAGGAGGGGGAAAAATATCTGGCGGAGATACAAAAGTCAAAGTTTGCGGGAACAAGTTTCGTCGAGAACTTCGTCGCAAGTCATTATTTCAACGTGAAGGATGTGAAAAGTCTTGCCCAGGTGACGGCACGCCTAAGGGAAAGTGCCGTGGCTACCGGAGATACTCTGTCTGATATGTTCTTAAACGTGCTCACCTTCGAGAAATTCATCTGCAGCGAGCGTGGCAACTATCGGGAGGCTCTGGAGAAGGCCGAGTCCATCATCAATGTGAAGGACTCGATCGCCAAGCACAAAGACGAGCAGGACGGCCTCCAACTTGCCAAAATCTACGAGACACAAGAGAAGGAAAAGCAGATAGCAGAGCAGAAAGCTAAGCTTGACAGGCAAAACTCCATATTAATCGGCGTGATTGTACTGTTGGCGATGGGTGTTGCGTTCATCGTGATTGTGATGCGATTCAGCCGCAGGGTGAACCGCCGCAACAAGACCATCGTGGCTACTATCAACCAAATGATGCAGAAGGAAGACAAACTGACACGAATGCAACTCACAGACGACATCAAGCCGGAGGATATCGACCCCGAGGAGATAAGACTCAAGCAGAGCCTCGAAATGCTCAAGGATGACAAGTCTGTCGACGAGATTGTCGCGCAGTGCGGATACAAGGATGCCAACGACTTCGGCAAGAAGTTTTATGATTATTTCGGCATTCACGCCGAGGAATACCGCAAGTGGTCGAAATCAATCGGCAAGCAAGAAAAGGCGGGCAACGACGGGACGAAGCAGATGAAGGACTCGTTCATCAAGAACATGTCGCACGAGATACGCACTCCGCTCAACCAGATATATGGTTTCGTGCAGATGCTCACCAACCCGAGTATCCAACTCAGCGACGAGGAGAAACAACAATTCACCGATATTATAGGCGAACAGACAACACACATGACACGGATGCTCAACACATTCCTTGAGATGTCAGAATACGAGAGCAGCGACGAGCCTCTGCCACGCGATACCGTCTCCATCGACGATACGCTAACCAACGTGCTGTCTACCGTTCCGCAACCCCAGGCAGGAGTGGAACTTACCTTCCGCAACAATAGCGGCAAGGAGACTCTTGAGACCAACGGCAAGGGACTGACCCGCATCTTGCAATGCCTCGTAGACAATGCCGTGAAGTTCACCTCTTCGGGCTATATCAGTATGGAGTGCAATACAAATGCCGACGGCAACATTGTCTTCATGGTGACCGATACAGGCAAGGGCATTCCGGAAGGTGACGAAGAGCGCATCTTCGAACGTTTCTACAAGGTTGACGAGTTCGTGCCCGGAGTAGGACTTGGCCTGTCGCTTGTCCGCGAGATAGCCAAGAGGATAGACGCAACAGTCACCCTCGACCGCACCTACAGCTCCTCAGGCTCCAGGTTCGTGGTTACGCTTAGGTAGAGCAGTCTGACTATTCCGGAATCACAAGGGGTTATAAAAGAATCGACTTCGCAAGTAAAGGGGGCTGCTGGTGGTTATGAAGTTAAGGAATTAAGGATTACATGCGAAACTCTTAACCATACAGACCGAAAGCATTTTTGTCAGTACGGGGTAGCTGCCATTGCAGCTACCCCGTACTGACAAAAATTATATCCCGAAGCCATTATTCCCTTCCCTTTGAGGTCATTAGGTCATTAAGGTCATTAAGGTCATTTGGTCATTAATTCAACTTTCGCTTTCATTTAGTTGTGAATGAGCTATTGAGCACGCCCTGAACCAAAGGTCGCTGGCCGAAGGGAAAAGCAAAGGGCAACAGTCCATAGCCCAGGGCGTACCACCACTTCTGATAAACAATCTATTTGAACTTGCAAAAGTTGAAT
>CAMAHD010000033.1 GCA_945834405.1 uncultured Prevotella sp.
GCCTGACGCTTGGCAGGGTCACCCACCTTGCGCTCACCGCCATCTACAAAGCCAATCACTGAGGGGGTCGTTCTTTTGCCCTCACTGTTAGCAATAACAACTGGTTCGTTGCCTTCAAATACGGCTACACATGAATTAGTTGTACCTAAGTCGATTCCAATAATTTTTCCCATAATACTATTTTTTTATTTATTTATTATTTCTTTTTCTTGACTGACAGGTTCTGCAAATCCCCTGCCGTTGGTTTCAGCTGCTGTCCTCTTCATCTTCTGCAAAGATGTCAGACGTGACAGCATTCTTCACTGATATTCATGCAAAGGGTATGCCAAAATGATGCCAAGTTGGGTTTTCGCTCTTAAAAATACGCCATTTTGGCACAACTATAAGAAAATTTTTCTATCTTTGCAGACAGAATTTCAGTCTATCCACCGGAGTATGCCATCTGACAGTCTCCACAATGCACTATCCATCATGATAAAAAACTATTTTACTGCCATTGCCCTGCTGTTTGCCGTCACTTCCCTGACAGCACAAAACAGTTATTTTGTACATACAAAGAATGCCATAGTCAACGAAGCTGACGAACAGGCCTCCGGGCATGAGGAAGAAGAACAAAAAGACCCTATCAAGGAATATTTCAAGAACTACAGTCTTTGTGACTGGGTGGAGGGTATGCGTTTTATGGTGATACCGGAAAAATACGACTTGATTGTCAACACCTTCCGCAGTGCAGAGAACAACAAGGAGGTATCTAATGGTTCCCTCCGCCATAAGATTATGGTATATAAAGGCAACAGCATCGGCGACAATGGGCATAGCCGCATCTATTTTCATTGTGAGGACAATAATAAGGATTATTACTACGAACTGACAGGAAGCTCCTTTGAGAGCTATTGCGGCGGCAAGATGGGAGTGCCTACACTGGCATATCTCGGAGACGTAGATACGGCTCGCGTAAGACTGAAGGATGCCGTATGGCACACCAAGCTCTCCACCTATTATATAGATACGAGCGTGAACAGCGATGGACGCGAGGAGGTGAAGGTCAAAAAGGGCGAGGAAGTGAAGGTGGTAGCTATCGGTGTCGGGACGCGCCGCTATCCCGTGAAGTTTATTGTCGAAGACAAGAAGGGCAACCAATTCTTCATGGATGTCGCCATCAGCCGCACCAACAGTGGCATGAGAGACGACGAGTTTGAGGCAGCCGATGTCATCCCACATACCCTTCGTGGTGCCTTCGACTTTGAAGACCTCTTCCTGAGCAGCAACAGTGAATACAAGAAATACCTGAAGCAACAGGTATATACCAAATACAAGACGAAGATGCTGAACAGCAAGGGCGAGGAGGTCTCTGTCGTCAAGTTTTCCAGATTCATCGTCACGAACATCAAGCAGAGCGAGAAGTCGAACTATGTCGAGTTCGGCCTTCAGTCCGTCAAGACTCAAGAGACGTATACCAAACTGGTCACTTTCTCTCATCAGGATGTCATCGGCAATATCGACGGCAATGATGAAGCCTACGTGAAAGACCTGTTCGGAGTGGGTGACATCTGGAAGAATATACCCGAATCTCACCGCGACCTCATTTCCAAGGGCAAGGTGGCAAAGGGATTTACCCGGAATGAGGTGGAGCTAAGCCTGGGAAAACCCGACCGCACCGCCGTCAACAGCCAGGGTATCGAAACATGGACATATAACTCTTCTATGAAAATCATACAGTTTAACAAAGCCGGAAAGGTTATAGGAGAGAGGAGGATATAAAAGGAGATAAGAGATATAAACGAATAAAAAACGAAACGATTATGATAAAAAAACTTTGTTCATGCGCGTTGGTACTGTTACTGACTCCCTGCTTGCAGGCGATGGCCGACAATTATACGTACCTTACGGTGACACAGACAAGTACAGGCCATTCCTTTGAACTGGCTCAAGTAGAACGTCTGGGGTTTGCCAACGACCAGGTTACTGTCTATCTGACCAACGGTTCCCAGCAGCGTTTCAATCTCGAACAGGTAGAAGCCTTGGACCTGACAGACCAAGCAGCCGGCATCAGCAACATGACTGCCGACGACAGCTGCATGTCTCTGGACAACGGCACGCTGAGCGTTCAGCTAAGCAAGGCATCCTCGCTCCAAGTTTTCAACACAAGGGGTGAACTTGTCGTTTCTACACAACTGGACAAGGGTGAACATGTCTTGCCTCTGCAACATCTTAACAAGGGTGTCTATCTGATCAAACTGGGCAGACAGACCCTCAAGACTCCTGTACAATAGGCAACGGAAAGGAGGAAAAAAGCAGAAACAGAAGAGGGAAAGAAGCAGAAAAAACAGCATATCTATCCATCCAGCGTCCGCCTGAGCATCGGAACGGAGCATATAGATGACATCATTGACGACCTGAAACAGGCTTTGGATGCCATTTAAGCTCTTCCATCAACGTCAATACTAAAGAACAATAAATCACTGAAAAAAACGAAACATCATGACTAAAATAGCACAGAAACTGACCGACCTCATCGGTCGAACCCCTCTTCTCCAACTCAACACTTTCTCTCAGGAGAAGCAGATAGAAACCCCCATCGTAGCTAAAGTGGAATACTTCAACCCCGGTGGCAGTGTCAAAGACCGTATCGCTCTTGCGATGATTGAGGATGCTGAAAAGAGCGGCAAGCTGAAGCCAGGAGCAACCATCATCGAGCCGACCAGTGGCAACACTGGTGTAGGTTTGGCTCTTGTTGCTGCCGTGAAGGGGTACAAGCTGATTCTCACCATGCCAGAAACGATGAGTGTAGAACGCCGCAATCTGGTGAAGGCCTATGGTGCCATCGTCAAACTGACTCCCGGTGCTGCAGGCATGGCTGGTGCCATCAAAGAGGCTGAAGCCCTGCGCGATGCCACTCCTGGCTCTATCATCCTCCAACAGTTTGAGAATGCCGCCAACCCCCAGCGCCACTATGAAACTACGGGCAAGGAGATATGGGAAGATACGGACGGGCAGGTAGACATCTTCGTAGCCGGTGTAGGTACAGGCGGCACCGTTTCGGGTATCGGCAAACGTCTGAAGGAGCTGAACCCCAACGTGAAGATTGTGGCAGTAGAACCTGCTTCTTCAGCCGTACTGAACGGCAAGCCTTCGGGTCCCCACAAGATTCAGGGTATCGGAGCCGGTTTTATTCCCAAGACATATAATCCCGACATCGTAGATGAAGTGCTGGATGTAGACAACGATGACGCTATCCGTACAGGCAGGGAACTGGCTCGACAGGAGGGTCTGCTCGTAGGCATCTCTTCGGGTGCCGCTGCTTATGCCGCTTCCGTCATAGCTCAGCGTCCGGAAAACAAAGGGAAGAAGATTGTCGTATTGCTGCCCGATACGGGTGAGCGCTATCTCTCTACCGTACTCTATGCGTTTGATGAATATCCTTTGTAAGAATCACTCTTTAGTAATGTTCAAAAAAAACTTCCGCAGAATCTACGGAAGTTTTTTTGAGCATTACCAACAATCTAACCCATTTGCAAAACTCTTGAGTTATTCTATTTGTTTCGGAACGAAAGAGCCTTTCCATCCGCATCGACGATGATGGGTTTGTCCCTCGCGACAGATTCAGCGAGGATAGCTTTGGAAAGGTCGTTGAGAACGAGACGCTGTATGGCACGCTTGACAGGACGGGCACCAAACTCAGGGTCATAACCCTCGTCCGCAAGATAGCTGATGGCAGCCTCTGTCCATTCCAATTCAAAGCCCTGTGCAGCAAGCATCTCTTTGACATGACGCAGTTGCAAGCAGACAACCTCACTGATTTCCTTCTTGCTGAGCGGTTCAAAGAGGATGGTCTCATCGATACGGTTGAGAAACTCGGGGCGAATCGTTTGCTTCAGCATCTCCATGATACGCAACTTGAGCCGCTCCCCCATCGCCACATTACCCTTACCGTCCTGCTGGCGCAACTCCTCATTAATCAGCTGGCTACCCAGGTTGGAGGTCATGATGATAATCGTATTCTTGAAGTTGACCGTCCTGCCCTTGTTGTCCGTCAGGCGTCCGTCGTCCAGCACCTGCAAGAGGATATTGAACACATCAGGATGCGCCTTCTCTATCTCGTCAAAGAGCACTACCGAATACGGTTTTCTTCTCACTGCCTCTGTCAGCTGTCCGCCCTCGTCATAACCCACATATCCCGGAGGCGCACCTATCAGCCTTGACACGCTGTACTTCTCCTGATACTCGCTCATGTCGATACGGGTCATCATGGTATCATCGTTGAAGAGGTATTCAGCCAAGGCTTTCGCCAGCTCCGTCTTGCCCACACCAGTGGTACCGAGAAAGATGAACGAAGCGATGGGTCTCTTGGGGTCTTGCAAACCGGCTCTGCTGCGTCTTACGGCATCACTGACGGCTCGTATGGCATCATCCTGACCGATAACCCTCTTGTGCAACTCCTCTTCGAGTCGCAACAGCTTGTCACGTTCACTCTGCATCATGCGCGCAACAGGAATGCCCGTCCATCGGCTCACCACTTCGGCAATGTCGTCAGCCGTCACTTCTTCACGTATCATGGCATCGCCGCCCTGCACCTCATGCAACTGTTTCTGTATGGCGTCAATCTCCGTCTCGATATTCTTCATCTTGCCGTAACGTATCTCTGCCACCTTACCATAGTTGCCTTCTCTCTCAGCCCTGTCTGCCTCCAGCTTCAGGTTTTCCATCTGTTGTTTATGCTCCTGAATGCGGTTGGCAAGGCTGCGTTCAAACTCCCATTTCTTTCTGTATTCTTTCTCCTGCTGTCTCAGTTCCTGGATGTCCTTGTCCAACTGAGCCAGCTTGGTATCTCCCGAAGTGAGTGGCGATGCCACCTCTCTCTTGATGGATTCACGCTCTATCTCCAGTTGCTTCAGTCTGCGCGATATCTCGTCCAGTTCCTCGGGCACGGAGTCACGCTCCATACGCAGTTTGGCAGCCGCCTCGTCCATCAGGTCGATAGCCTTGTCGGGCAGGAAGCGTTCGGAGATATATCGCTCTGACAGCTGTACGGCAGCGATACAGGCATCGTCCTGAATACGTACCCGATGGTGGTTCTCGTAACGTTCCTTGAGACCTCTCAGTATAGAGATGGCACTCAGCTCGTCAGGTTCATCCACCATGACGGTCTGGAAACGTCTCTCCAACGCTTTGTCTTTCTCGAAATACTTCTGGTATTCGTTCAGCGTCGTTGCTCCGATGCTGCGCAGTTCTCCTCTTGCCAAAGCCGGTTTCAGGATGTTGGCGGCATCCATGGCACCCTCACCGCCTCCGGCTCCTACCAGGGTATGTATTTCATCGATAAAGAGGATGATGTTTCCTTCGCTCTTGACCACGGCATTGATGACTCCCTTGAGTCTTTCTTCAAACTCACCTTTGTACATGGCACCAGCCACCAGTGCACCCATGTCGAGTGAATACAGCTGCTTGTCTTTCAGGTTCTCTGGCACATCTCCTCTGACGATACGTTGGGCGAGTCCCTCAACGATGGCTGTTTTTCCCGTACCGGGTTCACCTATTAATATAGGGTTGTTTTTGGTGCGTCGCGAGAGGATTTGCAAGACGCGCCTTATCTCATCGTCTCGACCTATGACAGGGTCGAGCTTCCCTGCTCTTGCCTGCTCCACCAGGTTTTTGGCGAAGCGCTCCAGCAGCTGCTTATCATTGCCGGCAGCCTGCTGTCTGTTGTTCATACTGTCATTCATAACTGTTCCTTTCTTTTTAGTTTGTTATCCACCGAACATGCCACAAATTACATGCCCGTTCAAGAAACAGTGACAATTTGGCAGTACCAGGGAAGCTCTCAAAGAGACCTGTCTGTCGGAGCAATGGCGAGCTTATTGAATATGCTTGAGGCCCTTGCCCACCTTGATATGGCGATAGTTCTTGCCTGCCTTCTTTCCTTCCAGCGTAAACATCTGCTGTTCAGTCCTCATGTCCGCATTTGTCCGTTCTATGCCGTTGGTAGTGTCATCCATCAGCAGTTTCACACCTTCTTCATCCATGCAGTAGTTGAAGATGCGCAGGTCGTCGATATATCCCTTGAACAATGGGTCAGCAGTAAACTGGCTTCGCCCGATGAAGTTCAGCAGAGGGTGGATGTCTTTAGGCGTGATGGAGATAGCAGGCGAAGAAGCCTGTTCCACCCCATCGACAAAGATGGCAGCTCCCTGGGCAGAAAGGGTCACAGCCACATGTTTCCATTCGTCTGAAACCAAGCTCTTGCTGCATTCCAGAATCTGCTCATCCCCTCCGTTCTTCACGACGAGTCTCATCTTTCCATTGCCGGCGGCAGGTGTCAGGAAGATATATTGCGATGTACCGTTGCCAAAGTCGAAGAGACGTGCCCACTGCTGGCTGGCACTGGTCCATTTGACCCAGCAGGCAAGTGTCAGCTGCTCGGCATTAGCCACCTCGTAAGGCAGCTGCAAATAGTTGGTAGAGCCATTGAGCAGCAACGACTTGGAGCCCGACTGATGGTCGGCTGCATACCTCACTGTACCCGCCATCACAGCATCGTTCAGGTTCTCCGTAGCATCGTTCAGGTCGTCATCGAAATGCCATCGGGCCACCTGAACCTTTGCTTCGGCTACGGTGGCAGCGGCCTCTTCGGAAAGTACCGACATGTTATTCGATTTGTCAATAGCCTTGAGAGCATAGTGATAGGTGGTGCCGGGCTGAACATCATGATCGGTAAATGTGGTAACATCCAACATGCGTGCGATGGTGTTCCATCCGTCCTTACCGTCCTCACTGCGAAGCACCATATATCCAGCCAGGTCACTCTCCTTGTTGGCTGCCCACGTCAGTCGTACAGAAGCTGACTGTGCCACAGCCTCCAGTTGCAGGGGAGCTGTCGGAGCCTTTGTCTCCACGGCAGCATCTACGGGCATGAAACGCCAGAGCTGGCGGTCGCGTGCCTCCCCTTCGAGCAGCACGTTCTGGTTCACGTCCACATGATTCACGCTGTACTTGCTCTTGGCGGTCAGATAGAGGGCACTCTCCCTGTTTCGGATATAGTAATAGCCGTCGCCAGCATACTGCAGATACCATTGCTGGTTGGCTGTAAAGTTCTCTCCTCTATAGGCGATGACATTAGCTTCGGGCAGGCAGGAGAAATGCTCCACGTCGATGCGCCTGTTGTCATTCATGTTGACAAAGTCATAGAAGCTGAAGTCTCCACCCACACGGCTGCTGACGGGTGTCACCTGCCACTGCTGTTTCGGGTCTCCTGCCGCCACGGGTTTGCCCATGTCGATGTTGTTTTCAAACTGCGAGAGGAGGTTTCCCGATGCTTTGTTCATCAGCTTATAGGTGCCGTTGATGGCATGTGGAGGCACATCAGCCCCCCACTCCACGTCAATCACCCTCTCAGCATTGGTTTGTCCCACCTGATATCCCGTACCGCCGGGCATCATCAGATAGCATTCGTGCGAGGGACCCTGTCCGTCGAAATATGCCAATCTGTCAGTATTCAGGAATATATACTTGGAGTCCTTAGCCTGACGCTCTGAAGACCCCACGAACACCTTGACTCTCCCGTCATCGTGCCTGTAAACGGAAGCCGACGTCCACTGAGGTCTCAGTTCGGCATAGGCGATACGCTCGCCGTGATTGCTGATGTCGCAGAACTCGCCTCGTGCTCGGCTGTCAAATCCCCACCATACGGCGGTTTCCATTCCATACTCCACACCTACCTGCGCCTCTCCTACGTTGTGCAGTTCGTCGGCATAGGCGTGGTTGCCGTCCTTTTTCACCTCGTCGAAGAAAGCGGCATAGGTATCAAACTCACCAGCCAACTGGTGGGTATTCCCCCAGTCGACATAGGGTTTCAGATAGTTGTACCATTCCGAAGCGCAGTCACAGTTCAGGGTGTTTCCACCCGTGATGCTGATACCCTTCAGGTCGGGATGCTCCTTAAGCGCCTGACATATCTCACGCATGTCGCTCATGCTACCCTGTCCCCATCCATAGTCAGGTTCGTTGAAGGGCGAGAGGGCAATCACCTTGTGCTGCGTATTATTGTGAATCCACTTCACCGATTCCACAATCATCTTCACCCAATGGTCGACGATGGCTTTGCCGTTGAGCACATAGTATTTGTCGACACCCGCCTCCTGGTCTTCATTCAGGATGAAGTCTGCTTGCGCGGACAGGATGTTCGCCACCTTGGTTCTTTCCAGAAGCATCGACTTCTGGTTGGCTGTCAGACTCTCATCGTTGACCAGAGCCTCGGTTGTCTGGAAGGAGCCTCTGACCAGGCTGAGGTTCTCCTTGCCTATATGGTTGATACCCTTTCTCATGTTCTGCTCGCTGAGCCATGCCACGTCCATACCCCAGCGTATAGGCAGCCGCACGCCCTCGGCAGAGGGTGCAAAGGGCACCGTGATATCACTCTTGGCAACCGCCTTCAGGTACATGCTTGACGAAGGTCTCTGCGTCTGTGCCGATGCGTTGGCAGCGAAGGCGGCAAGCAGCATGATGCAGGCAGCGTTGCGGATGCAACTGTTTCCCTTCACCTTTCTTCCCACCATCAGCAGGACGAAGAGCAGCAACAGCGCCAGAGAGACATAAGCAACAGTCTCGGTAGTATCGACCGACTTGGGGAAGAATGCCAGTTCCACCTGATGAGTTCCCGCTTCCATGCGCAAGGCTCTCAGAATATAGTTCACACGTCCGAGTTCCACCTCCTTGCCGTCCACGGTGGCAGTCCATCCAGGATAATAAATCTCAGAGAAGACAACGACGCCGCCCTTTGCCGAGTTCACCTCGTAGGTCAGCCTGTTGGGTTCGTAGGTTTTCAGAACTACCCTACTGCTGCTGTCCTGCGCCACACTTTCGCCGAGCACCTCCCTGAACTTTTTGTCAGCCACCGCCTCGTGGCGCAACTTCAGTTTGCCCACGGCAGCAATCTCTTCATTGGCATTGTCGGCAAAAGTCACCTTGTCTACAAACCAGGCATTGCCCATGGCATAAGGATTGGGAATAGGAGCCGTCTGCTGATTTTGCAGTGGGAAGATGAAATACTTGGCATTCAGCATGTTCAGCACGGGGAAGATACTGTCGCCGTTCACCGCCATCAGATTGCCCTGACTGCTGACAACCGCCTCTGCAAGCTTTCTCTTTTCCGGTGCTATATACGCATCTATCATCTCCTGATAGCGGCGCAGCTTGGCAGGATGATAGCCACCGATACTCTTGAGGTAATAAGAAGTCTCGTTTTCATTGAAGGTATCTGAAGCGAGGTTCAGCACACGGAAGTTGGGAGTCTTGTCCTGCAGTATCAGCTCTTCGGCATTACTCTTGGCTATAGGCTGTTCACGCACGTTCTTGTCTACGAACATTCCGTCGTTCAGGTATCGTTTGTTCACTATCCACAGGTCGGAGATGCAAAGCACCACCAAAGCCCCAATCATCACCGGCGACTTCAGCTTGCCAGCCTTGAAAAGCAGCAGCACCAGCGTACCAACCGCTATAATCCAGAAGGAGCGCCAGCAGTCGGCAGTAAACACCGGTATTCTCACCTTGGCAATATTCTCCAGCAAAGGTTGCACATATTCCGCCGGCACGTACTGTTTCAGCTGATTGGCATCAGCCTCAGACGTAAACTGGAAGAAGGCCGTAGGCATGAGTGCGAAGAGCAGGCAGAAGCCACCCGTCAGGGCGAAACTGATATATACATATTTGATCTTTTCTGTCAACAGAGAGGGTTGCTCCACGATACGCTTCAGGGCGAACATAGCCAGTAGTGGAATGGTAAACTCGGCAATGACGAGAATGGAGGAAACCGTCCTGAACTTGGCATACATCGGCATGTAGTCGATAAACAGATTGGTAAACCACATGCAGTTACGTCCCCAGGAGAGGACGATGGCCAGCAGGGTAACGGCCAGCAGCGCCCACTTGACGGGACCCTTGACGATAAACAGCGAGAGGATGCAGAGCATCAGCACGAAGGCTCCCACATAAACAGGGCCGGCAGTAAAGGGCTGGTCGCCCCAGTACTGATACCATTGCCCTACAATCTCTGCCAGCTGAGGGTCACATTTCTCCATGGCAGCTTGTTCACTCGCCAACTTGATCTGATGTGCGCCTCCCTTGGCGTTCGGAATCAGCAGCGTCCACGTTTCATCCACGCCGTAGCTCCACTGCGTGATATAATCCCTGTCAAGTCCGCTGCTCGTCTGGTTGGCACTGTTGGGTTTGACCAGCTCGCTCTTGCCGCGCATCGACTCCTGACTGTACTGCCAGGTGTGGTAGAGATTGGAGACATTGATCATCACACCTATCAAAGCACCCACCCCGCAGGCAGCAGTGGCCTTGACAAAGCGCATGGCTTCGCCTTTCTTCAGCGCATCCACCAGGTAGGCAATGACTAAAGCCAGCACGATGAAGAGGTAATAATAAGTCATCTGCACGTGGTTGGCGTTGATTTCCAATGCCGTAAAGAAGGCCGTGACGACCAGTCCCGGCAAGTATTTCCCCTTGTACGCCAGCACGATACCAGCAATCATCGGCGGCAGATAAGCCAGCGCGATGACCTTCCATATATGTCCGGCAGCGATGATGATCAGGAAATAGGTACTGAAAGCCCAGAGTATGGAACCGAGGGCAGCCAGCGACTGCCTGAAGTCGAACGCCCTGAGCAGGATATAGAACCCCAGCAGATAGGCAAAGAGATACCACACGTTTTCGGGCAGCCAGAGATGATAAGCTTTGGCAGCGACGCTGAGCGCCGCAGTACTGTTGTACGAAGGGGCCAGCTGATAGGTAGGCATACCGCTGAAGAGGGCATTCGTCCATCGGGTACGTTCCCCCGTACGCTGCATGTACTCCGTCTGTTCCTGACCTGCACACCGACCCGCAGCCGAATCGTGGCGATAAAGGATACGCCCCTCTATGTCTGCCGGGAAGAAATAAGCAAACGACACGAGGGCAAAAAGAACCACGACAATCAAGTCGGGCAAGCATTTTTTCAAAGTAAGTTTCATCACTTGATTATATCTTGTTATTGTTCCCTGCAAAATTACATCTTTTTCCTGAAATGTAGTCATGGATAAGGATTTTTTTGTACCTTTGCCTGTCCAAACAAGCGTTATAGAATCAACACTGTTTTAAAACAAGTATGAAAATAGCAGTCATCGTTGCGATGGACAAGGAGTTCATCCGCATCAAAGAACTTTTGGAAAAGGTGGAGGTTACCAACGACCGCGGCAGATATTTCACCAGCGGCAGGTTGGGCGACAACGAGATTATCCTCTACCAATGTGGCATCGGGAAGGTAAATGCCGCCATCGGAGTCAGCGAGCTCATCCGCAGATACTCCCCCCATCTGGTAGTCTCTACAGGATGTGCCGGCGGTGCAGCTCCTTATCTGGAGATGAAGGATATTGTCGTCAGCAGCCAGCTGAGCTACCATGATGTCTATTGCGGCGATGCCGCCGGAAGCACCGTCTACGGACAGGTACAGGGGATGCCAGCTGTGTACGAGAGTCCCGAATCGATAGTCGCCAAGGCTTTGGCTTCGGGCGACCGTATCTATGCAGGAATGATTGTCACTGGCGACTGGTTTGTTGACACCAAAGAGAAGATGCAGGAGATAGTCAGTCATTTTCCCCAGGCACTCGCCGTAGACATGGAGTCGGCAGCACTGGCTCAGACCTGCTATCTCTATCAAGTGCCCTTCATTTCCTTCCGCGTGGTCAGCGACCTGCCACTGAAAGATACCAACGCCTCCCAATACCATGATTTCTGGGCAGGAGTGGCTGAAAGTTCCTTCCAGACAACCAAAAAGTTTCTGGAGCTGCTATAAGCTCCATTTTTCAAAGAGAAAGATATGCAAAAGATTCCCAGTTTTACCATCGACCACTGCCACCTGAAGCGTGGCGTATACATCTCACGTCAGGACAGGATAGGCAACGACATCGTCACTACTTTCGACGTGCGCATGAAAGAACCCAACCGCGAACCGGCTCTCCACCCCGGAGCACTCCATACCATCGAGCATCTGGCAGCCACCTACCTGCGCAATGACCCCGAATGGAAAGACCGCATCGTCTATTGGGGGCCCATGGGTTGTCTGACGGGCAACTACCTGCTTGTCAGCGGACCATTCAATGCCCGTGACATCTTCGACCTGATGAAACGAACCTTCGCCTTTGTTGCTACCTTCGAAGGGGAAATACCCGGAGCCGCTGCCAAAGATTGTGGCAACTACCTCCTGCACGACCTGCCCATGGCACGGTGGGAAGCCCGGAAATACCTGGACGAGGTCCTCTCAAGAGATGACCTGAGTCTGGAATATTAAGACAGACGAAGCGTTACAAGTAAAAAAAAGGGTATATCCATCGTCTTCCGACTTTGAATATACCCTTTTTCATGTTTTGCACATTCTCAACATTTTGGTAGTTAAGAAGTTAACTTCCCCCTTCTTCCAAAAGTCGAGTCCGTGTTTTTATCTTTGAACTTTCAGCGTTTTCACTTCATTGCCATCATCAATCTTGAGGATATAGGCACCGCTGCGCAGAGGCAGGGTCACCGTTTTCTGATAACGGGTATTGACGCTGCTGTTGAAGAGGGTTCGTCCCGAAGCATCATAGAGGGTGATATGGGCGATACCCGCATTGTCGGAACCCAAGCGCAGCTCATTGCCTGTCAGGAGGATGCCCTCTGCCTTGCCGTCAATGACTTGGTCAATAGCGTCAGTTTCTGTTGCCTTAACCGTGATGGTATCGTTGCGAACCTCGCCGTTGAGACCCGTCAGACGGAATACGAAGAGGTAGTCACCGGCAGTGCTTGCCACACCCTTAAATCCTACCTTCTTGGAGTTGATAGTTCCCTTCTCGAAGCCTTCCATCACGTTATAGCCGGTGCGGCGACCTGTCGGGTCAATGCTGCAATAAAGCATGTTGCTCTTGGAATAACGTACAGCACTGGTGAAATCTACCGAGTCGCCTACATGAACAAGCAGCTGCTTTTCAGGATTCAGCAGATGGGGGCGCATGGCTTCTGCCAAAGAATAGCCGAGATGGGGAGGCTGGTTGTATGCCACATTCTGCCAAGCCACTCCCATGCGGTAGACATGGTCGTGCATCAGGGTGGGCATACGCATGGCACTGGACGTAGTGGTAGAGAAAATCATGATTTTCGAGGGGTCTGCACCGCTCCACATCACCAGCTCCTCGCGCCAGTCGCCCAGGATATCTGCCTGCAGACAGGGCGTTGCCTTGGTCGAATTGCAGGTGCGCGCCGACATGTCGGTCAGTCGTTTCAGCTCGTTGGCTTTCTTGTCCGTTTCACTCCATTTGTAGATGGTGGGGGTACAACCGCCGTTGCTACTGTACCTGCCATCGAAGAGGTCGTCGTAGAGGTCGCCATCCCAGTAGATGCGGAAATTGGTAGAGGGGATATTAGTGGATATCGTCTTGCCTGTCACGGCATTGAAGACTCCGTCCTTGGCTGCTGACCAGAACTCTCCGCCCGCGGCCGACGCATCTACATCGGCACACATGCCACGGCCATTGTCGCCACTGCTGGTGGCACTGAGGAGTATCTTGCCCGTGGCGGCATCGTGAAGGTCCCATCCGTAGGGACTTTCCTCATGTACCTGGAACACCTCAAGCCCTGGGTTTTCGGGAGCGAAGTCGCTCAGATGGATGGCATCGCCATGTCCATAACCCGTGGAATAGAGCAGCTTGCCGTCGTTGTTGATACCGCACGAACCCCAGACAATCTCGTCACATCCGTCGCCATCGACATCGGCTACGCTCAGATTGTGGTTGCCGTTGCCATAGGCGGTCTTGCTGCCCGTACTTCTGCCCGTGGCAGCTGGTGCTGCATAGGATGTTTCGTTGCCGTTGGCATCGGTCAGGGTATAGCGAGTGGTGGTGGTAGATTGGTGCAGCCAGCGTGTCTTCAGCTCCTTGCCGTCGAAATCTACAGCCCAGAGGTAGGCTCGGGTATAATAGCCACGCACCATGACGGCACTGGGGTTGGCATCGGGACCTGCGAGGTATGCCACAGCTGCCAGGTAACGCTCGGAGCGGTTGCCATAGTCGTCTCCCCAGAATTTCTTGTCAGAGGGGTAGTTGGCTGTGCTGCCCGTGGTGCCGGCACGGTTGGGGTTGTACCAGGTGGTATGGATGGCGGCTCCCGTCTGTCCGTTGAATACGGTGAGGTATTCGGGACCAGAGAGGATGGTGCCGCTGCTGCTGCGATAGGAGGTGGTATTGTTGTGACCCTTGATGGTATTGTCGGTGGCTGCTTGGTTGACATATTGTCCCTCGCCGTCGATGCTGCCCACAGAGGTCTTGCATATCATTTCTGCCTTGCCGTCGCCGTCAAAGTCGTAAACAAGGAACTGGGTGTAATGCGCTCCGGCTCGGATATTCTTGCCGAGGTTGACACGCCAGAGTTTGGTGCCGTCCAGCCGGTAGCAGTCGATGATGACAGGGTCGGTAGTGCCCGACTTGGAGTTGTCCTTGGAGTTGTCGGGATCCCACTTGACTATCAGCTCGTACTTTCCGTCGCCATCAACATCGCCCACACTGCAGTCGTTGGGTGTATAGTTGCCTCCGGCGGCTCCCGTAGCAGGACGGTCGAGCTGCAGCTCCTTGTAATAACTGTCCCAAGCTTTCACGGCTGCAGTGGTATCGACAGCCACCCCGTCTACCTTAGTGACAATCTGTATGTCATCGGTGACGCTTGCCAGAAAGGTGGTGTTTGTAGCATAAAGATTGCTTTTCACCTTTACTCCGTTCTTCAACACGTCGAAGGTCGTCAGTTCTTCATCATCAGAACCTAAAAGCCTCCAACTCACAAAAAGGTTTGACCCGCTTTTGACAGCCAGGACACCTCTGTCCAGCTTCTCCATTTGGGAAGTTGGAGTCAACTGCGCACTCGCCGTGACAGGAGCCACGGCGAGCAACAGTGCATAAAGATTAAGATTCTTCATTATAATGATAGTAGTTTGTATGATTATAGCGGTGCAAAGGTAGGAAAAAAGAGTTATCCTGCAATCGTTTTCGAGAAAAAAACCTACGCAAACGATTACATAAAAACAATAAGCTTCCCCTTTTCTCCGTTATATGATTGGACAGAAGAGCATTTCTTCCTCCAGACAGAATCAACAAAAACTGCATATTACAATGAAAAAACAACTACTATTGCTTTCGCTGCTGTCTCTGCCTATCGCCCTGACAGCACAGACAAAACGGACATTTACAGTACAGATTTCGGCTGACGGAGCCTCCACCATGCAGGTCTTCATTCCCGAAGAAGGCAGCGGCAGAGCCCTCGTCGGCTGTCCCGGTGGCGGCTATTCCCATCTGAGCATGCAAAACGAGGGAACGGACTGGGCTGCCTACTTCAATGCACAGGGCATCACCTATGGCGTACTTACCTACCGGATGCCTAAAGGAGACAGAAGTCTGCCCATGAGCGACGCACAGAATGCGGTCAAGATGATGCGCGACTCGGCTGAGGTATGGGGTGTCAACCCGAACGATGTGGGCATCATGGGCTTTTCTGCCGGTGGCCATCTGGCTTCTACCACTGCCACCCATGCTTCGATAGAGTCGCGTCCCGACTTCCAGATTCTCTTCTATCCCGTCATCTCGATGGACGAGAAGGTGACCCACAAGGGTTCTGTAGTAAACTTCCTCGGCGACGGACGCAGAGACGAGAAACTGGTCAGACAGTTCAGCAACCAGACACAGGTGAAGAAGCACCAGACACCGCCGGCACTCCTGCTGATGGCAGCCGACGACGGTGCCGTTCCGCCTGCTACCAATGCCATACCTTATTATATGTCCATGCGCAAGGAGGGTATTCCCGTCTCCATGCACATCTATCCCAACGGCGGTCACGGCTTCGGTTTCCGCTCGTCCTTTGCCTGGCACCAACAGATGATTGACGAACTGACGGCGTGGCTGAAAAGTCTGAAGGCTCCGCAAAAGGGGGCTGTCAAGGTGGCTTGCATCGGCAACAGCATCACCGACGGCTATGGCATTGACATGGCTGACGTACAGGGTTATCCCGCACAGATGCAGCGACTGCTGGGCGACGGCTATCGGGTGAAGAACTTCGGCGTGAGCGGACGTACCATGCTGAACAGCGGCGACTGTCCTTACATGAAGGAAGGGGCTTGGCAGGAAGCCAAGGCATTTGCTCCCGACGTGGTGGTCATCAAGCTGGGTACCAACGACAGCAAGACTTTCAACTGGACGGGCCACAGCAAGGATTTCTCCAAAGACTACCAACAGATGATTGACGAACTGAAGGCGCTGCCCTCCCACCCCACCATCCTGCTTTGCACGCCCATCAAGTCTCTCAAGACGGCGGCTTCTGAAAGATGGACCATCAGCGATTCCACCGTTACCAACGAAGTGATTCCTGCCATCCAGAAGATTGCAAAGAAGAACAAGCTGCAGGTCATCGACCTCTATCCGGTTGTGACGATGGACAACAAAGAGATGCAGGCAGACGGCGTTCATCCCACTGCCAAAGGTGCTGCAAAGATTGCGGAAGCGGTAGCTCAAGCGGTCAAGGAGGTGAAAAAGTAAGAGATGGTGAATAACAAAACAAAAGAAACCGATATGAAAGCTGCTACACCTTCACCAGAAAAATACGAACAGGCTCTGAAAAAGCTGGAAACCATCGTCAGACAAATGGAAGACGACCAACTGGACGTCGACCAGATGACGGAACAGCTGAAGGAAGCGCTACGCCTCATTCAGTTCTGCCGTGACCGCCTGACCAAAACGGATGAGGAAATCCAGCGTATCCTCTCCGCTTCGGAGAAATAGCCGACAAGAACCCGTTCCCCTTACTCTCCTTGCTCTCCTACTATCGACCAGAACACGCCGTGCTCTACCCGCGTCTCCACCACATCACCGGCTTTGAGGGTTGCAGCATCCTTGACGGCCTTGCCCTGATGGAGCGTGATGCTGTAACCACGGCGCAGGGGCAACAGGGGGTCGAGGGAACGGGCGCGCTGCTCCAACAGTTCCAGACGGTTTTTCTCCTGAAGCAACTTTCGTTTCAGGGAGGCATCAAGACGGCTCTGAAGAAGGTCGAGGCAGCTGCCATGGTGCAACAGCTGACGGGTCAGTACTGCCTCCATGCGTTTCTGCAGCAGGTCGAGACGGCTGCCGTGTTGCAGCAGCTTGCGCGACAGGACGGCTTCGAGGCGCTCCTGAAGCAACAGCAGACGCGACTCGTGGCGCGTACGTACCAAGGAGAAGAGCTGCTGCAGACGTTCTTGCAGGCGACTGACGGTATCATCCACGGCACTGAGCCGCTCTATCAGAAAGGCTGCCGCTGCCGTCGGGGTTTTCACACGGGTATGGGAAATCATGTCGAGGATGCATTCGTCGCGGTCATGACCAATGCCTGTGATGACGGGCAGGGGGAAATTGGCTACATTCTCTGCCAATGACAGGGCATCGAAACCGCTCATGTCGCTCGTCGCACCGCCACCACGGATGATGACGACGCAGTCGAAGGCTGACAGCTGTTCGTGTATGCGGTTGAGGGCTGCTATGATAGACGGCTCTACCTGCTCGCCCTGCATGACGGCAGGGAAGAGCTGGGTGGTGAAGACGAACCCTCTGTCATTCTCAGCAAGCTGACGACAGAAATCTCCATAACCGGCTGCCGTCTCACTGGATATGACCGCTATATGCTGGCAGAAGAGGGGCAGATGCAGCTCCTTGTTCAGCTGGAATACACCTTCTTCCTTCAGACGAGCTATGATTTCCTGACGACGACGCGCCATGTCACCCAGGGTATAGGTGGGGTCGATATCAACGACTATCCAGGAAAAGCCGTATGCTTCGTGAAACTGAGGGTAGACCGCTAACAACAGTTTCATGCCTGCCGCAGGACGCTGACCGGCAACGCGCAGGAAGAGGGACAGAAGGCTCGTCCAATTCTGACGCCAGCACTTGGCAGAAGCACGCGCCACGGGAGTGGCTCCTCCCTCGGTCTTCTGCACCAGTTCCATATAGCAATGACCGCGCACCTCGCGCAGCTCCATCAGCTCGGCTTCTACCCAGAACAGGCTGTTGAACGCCTGGTCGATGACGTCGCGCACCAAGCCATTAAGTTCTAAAAGGCTTAATATCTTTTTTCCTCCGTCCATATTGCTCTTGATGATTTCCGTTGAACTTACTTATTCCTTCTTGACACCCATCTCCCACGCGGCTCCTTCCTGATAGGCTTTCTCGAAGTCGGGAATGCCAAAGCCGAAGATATTGTCGGGAGTGGCGTAGTTGGTTGCCGACTTCCTGACCAAGTCCATCAGCTCCAGGGCAGTACGATGGGGCAAAGCCTGCCAGAGACAAGCCATAAGACCGCAGACGACAGGGGTGGCGAAGGAGGTGCCCATATCTTCTATCAGGCTGCCACGACCAGAGAAAAGGCTCGTGGGGCTGCCCACTGCCATCACGTCGGGTTTGACGCGCCCGTCCTGGGTAGGTCCTACACTGCTGAACGGGGCATTGTCGAGGGTGGCGGTAACGGCTCCTACAGTCATGATATCGTGGGCATCGGCAGGAAAGGACAGTTTCTTCCAGGGTCCCATGCCGTTGTTGCCGGCACTGTTGACAAGGATGATTCCCTTGCGCGCCAACAGTGAAGCGGTACGCGAGATGAAGGCGGTACGACCGTCCATCTCTGCATAGTGATGGTCGCCCAGATGAGCATCAAACTGGGTGTAGCCAAGGCTGCTGTTGATGAGGTCTACACCCACCGAATCGGCAAACTCGGCTGCCATCGCCCAATAGTCTTCCTCGACGGGCTGTTCGGACTGCTGGTCTTCACAGCGAATGAGCCAATATGTGGCTGAGGGAGCAGTGCCGATATAGAGGTCGGGGCTGTTGGCTGCCATCACCGAGAAGACCTTGGTGCCATGGTCGGTCTCGCCGAATATGCTACGTGATGGGGGATGTACAAAATCGCGGAAACCCTCTACTCTGGCTTTGGAAAGAGAGGGTATGCAGTCGGCATTCTCGAACCCTCCGTCCAAGACGGCTATGGTGATGCCCCTGCCTGTATACCCCATATCGTGCAACGCCTTTCCCTTCATCACGTCTATCTGACGGAAGGAGGCACCATAGCGCGACTCTGTGGCAGTGTCGACAGCCATGAAATCGGATTGTAGACGACGATGGCGACGGTAGGCATCTACGGAGTCGGGAGCCTGCCATACCTTCTGTACCAAGCGCACACAAGGCAACTGGACGAGACGTGCCACCTGACTGCTGTCGGCACACTGAAGAAGAACACTGTTGTTCCAGCGACTCGTACCTACAAGACTCACACCCTTGCGCAGCAGCTGCTGGACATAGCGGCGGCTGACAGGAAGGTCGGTGGAGTCGAGCGGAAGCCCCTGACGGCGGCGACGCTCCAGACTTTTTCTCGAAAGGAAACGGGAGGGATGCTGCAGGGAATAGCCGCACCCCTGCTTATCAGTCAGAAGGATACGATACATGCACGCTCTGTCGCCCGCAAAGGAACGCCTGACAGATGCAGAGGATGGCTCCGCTCCCGCCAACAGGGAGAGCGATGCCCATAGCAACAGCAAGAGTAGAGACATGCGTTTCATTCGTATTTCTTTCTTTTTTGGCTTGCAAACTTACTGCTATTTCTGCTAAAAACCAAATAAATTTGATAAAAAGTGGCACGGAGGCAACACCTTACACGAAAATAATCCTTAACTTTGCAGTATGAATACGCAAGCAGCATTAGAACTCGGAACCAAACCGGTGGGCAAACTGCTGATGCAGTATGCGCTACCCGCCATCATAGCCATGACAGCATCGTCTCTGTACAACATGGTTGACAGCATCTTTATCGGACAGGGGGTGGGAGCGCTTGCCATTGCCGGATTGGCGCTTACCTTTCCTTTCATGAACCTCTCGGCTGCCTTCGGAGCGGCTGTGGGAGTGGGTGCCTCCACCTATATCAGCGTGAAACTGGGACAGAAGGATTATGCCACTGCCCAGCATATCCTGGGCAATACCGTCACCCTCAATACCATCATCGGTATTGTGTTCAGTGTCATTGCGCTGCTCTTTCTTGACCCCATACTCTTCTTCTTTGGTGCCAGTGAGCAGACCTTGCCCTATGCGCGCGACTACATGACGATTATCCTGCTGGGTAATGTCTTCTCGCACATGTACTTCGGCATGAATGCCGTGCTCAGGGCGGCGGGGATGCCGAGACAGGCGATGATGGCCACCATGTTTACCGTAGTGCTCAACACCCTGCTCGACCCGCTCTTCATCTATACCTTCGACATGGGTATACAGGGGGCTGCCTTTGCCACCATCCTCTCGCAGACACTCGCCATGACATGGCAGATGAAACTCTTCTCAGACAGAAACCGACTGCTCCACTTCCAGCGGGGCACCTACCGACTGCAATCACAGATTGTGCGCAATATCATCGCCATCGGCCTCTCGCCCTTCTCGATGAATGTATGTGCATGTATCGTCGTCATCTTCATCAACAAGAGTCTGCAAACCTACGGAGGTGACCTCGCCATCGGTGCCTATGGCATCGCCAACAGGCTCGCCTTTATCTTCATCATGGTGACGATGGGTATCAACCAGGGTATGCAACCTATTGCCGGATATAACTACGGAGCGCAACAAACCGACCGACTGATGAGGGTACTCAAGCTGGCGATGATTGCCGCCACCTGTATCACCACTGCCGGCTTCCTGGTAGCAGAGCTCTTTCCACGCCCCTGCATTCGACTGTTTACCAGCGACCAGACACTGCTCGAACTGAGCGTGACTGCCATCAACATCATCATGGTTTCTTTCCCACTGGTGGGCTATCAGATGGTCATCTCCAACTTCTTCCAGAGTATAGGAAGGGTGAAGGTCAGCATCTTCCTCTCGCTCTCACGCCAGATGATATTTCTCTTGCCACTGCTCCTGACCCTGCCTCCCATCTTCGGCATTGGAGGCGTTTGGTGGTCGATGCCGACAGCCGACACCATCTCAGCTCTCGTCTCTGCCATCATCATGTATCGCTTTGTGAAAAAGACAAAGATGGC
>CAMAHD010000034.1 GCA_945834405.1 uncultured Prevotella sp.
TTTGCCTCTCAGAGCGTTGCTCCTCGAAAGCGGATGCAAAGGTACGACTATTTTCTGAACCACCAAACTTTTTCAGTAATAATTTTCAAAAAAAATGCATTTTTGTAATTTGTCTTGACACAATTCAACAATAACGACAGTTCTTCGTGCCTTTTTATGCCATTATTACTTTTTGAGCCAACATTTGTATAAGCCGAAGAAAACTACTCGAACACTTCTTCTATATCCACACCACCTTCATCCGGCAGCTGTTCATCGAGGTTACCTCCACAAGGAACAAAATCTTCGGGCATATCAAAAGTCTCGGTATCGGAATAACCTAAAGAGCTGTCTGCAAATACGCGCTTCATATAATATGCCCAAATGGGGAGTGCCATTGTAGCTCCCTGTCCCATACGCATCGAGTCGAAATGGATATCACGGTCATCACCTCCTACCCACACTCCACTCACGAGTGAAGGTGTGAAGCCCATGAACCAGGCATCGCTATTGTTGTTGGTTGTACCTGTTTTTCCGCCAATCTCACCTTTTATATTATATTTATATCGAATACGCCCACCAGTACCTTCATCAATAACGGCTCGAAGCATGTAAAGCATGCGGTGAGCACTCTCGGCACTGATTACCTCATTCATACGCGGAGTAAAGGTGGCAACCACATTTCCCTCATTATCTTCTATACGGGTAACGAAAAGAGGAGCACACCGGATTCCATGATTGACAAAAGCCGTATATGCACTAACCATTTCTGCAACAGAAATATCGCATGGTCCCAGACAGAGTGCCATAGAAGGATGGATAGTAGGATTCTTTATTCCGAACTCATGCAAGAGAGTGACGAAGGCAACCGGATTCAGTTTGCTCATCAAGTAAGCCGAAATCCAGTTGTTAGACTGTGCGAGACCCCATTTCAGCGTAACCATCTGTCCGTATCGGTTGTGATTGGTGTTACGAGGTGTCCATGATTGCCCTGCAACGGTATAGGTTTGCTGGACATTAGGAGCCATGTCACAAGGAGTAAATCCATTTTCCATTGCGAGCGAATAGAGGAACGGCTTGATGGTCGAACCTACCTGTCGCCTTCCGTCCATACACATGTCATAATTAAAGTGGGTGAAATCTACACCACCGACATAAGCCTTCACGGCACCATCAATGGGACTCATACTCATGAAACCGCATCGCAGGAATTTCTTGTAATAGCGAATAGAATCGATGGGCGACATGATGGTATCAATAGAGCCATGATAGGTAAACACGGTCATCTCTACAGGTGTCCGGAACGCCTTGCGTATTTCATCTTCTGAAGCTCCGGAAGCTTTCATCACCCTATAACGTTCACATTGGCGTACGGAACGATTCAAAATGGCAGTGACCTGTGCAGCTGTCAGATTTCCAGAGAAAGGAGCTGTAGGCTTGACACCATTTTCGCGGTCAAAAGCCGGCTGTAGGAATTTCGCCACATGCTCTTTCACTGCCTGTTCGGCATACCGTTGCATACGAGAGTCCACCGTAGTATAGACTTTCAATCCATCTGTGTAAACATTATATGGCTGTCCATTTTTCTTCTTATTCTTATTACACCAGCCATAAAGCGGGTCTGTCTCCCAATTGATGGAGTCTTGATAGAACTTCACCATATTCCACTCTGGATAAGTAGACCTGTCGGGACGCTTGGCTGTCATATACAGGCGCAGGAACTCCCTGAAATAATTGGCAATACCTTCCTTATGGTCAGCCACATGAAAGCGCAATCCGAGGGGAGCTTCGGAATATTTCTGATAATCTTCAGAAGTGAGATACCCCTCCTTAAGCATCTGTCCGAGTACAACATTACGACGGTTTCGGCATCGCTCCGGGTTTCTGACAGGATTAAAATAGGAAGGGTTTTTGCAGAGTCCGACAAGAGTAGCTGCCTCAGTAACAGTCAAATCCTTCGGTTCCTTGGAAAAATAGGTATTGGCAGCCGTCTTGATACCCACGGCATTATGGAGAAAATCGAAATAGTTCAAATAGAGGGCGATAATTTCCTCTTTTGTATAGTTTCGCTCCAACTGAACTGCAATGACCCATTCGATAGGTTTTTGCAAAAGACGCTCTGTAACGCTGTGAGCCTTGCCGGAATACAACTGTTTGGCCAGCTGCTGTGTAATGGTGGAGCCACCTCCGGCACTGGTCTGCCCAAAGATGCCACGCTTGACAACGGCGCGTCCTAAAGCATAAAAATCAATACCCGAATGGTCATGAAAACGCGCATCCTCAGTGGCAACGAGAGCCTGGACTAAAGACGTAGGCAGTTCGGCATAATCAACGCAGATACGGTTCTCCTTGTTGTAATTCCACGTACCCAATATCTGCCTGTCAGCCGAATAGACCTGGGTGGCAAAACGGCTGATGGGATTCTGCAAGTCCTCCACAGGAGGCATGTAGCCTATCCATCCTTTGGCGATGGCATAGAAAGAAACGGATGCCGCGATAACGGCAAGAACCAAGATGGTCCACAGGGTACAGATGAATACTTTTCTCATGTCAAATTGACTGTGATTGGCTGTTCAAGACCATTCTGAGAACGGTCAAGTTTAGAAATTTGCTGCAAAAATACTGCTTTTCTTTCAGAAACTCACATTTAAACCAAAATAAATGTGTACCTTAGCGGCGAAAAAAGAAACCCATAACAATATATCCTTATGAAAAGGCATGATTTTGTAACAATTGCCGACCTCAGCAAAGAGAAGATTCTCTACATGATTGAGTTGGCAAAGGAATTTGAAAAGCACCCCAACAGAGAACTGCTGAAGGGCAAAGTGGTAGCAACTCTTTTCTTCGAGCCGTCAACACGCACCCGCCTAAGTTTTGAGACGGCTGCCAACCGACTGGGAGCCCGTGTCATCGGTTTTGCCGACCCCAAAATCACCAGTGGCACCAAGGGAGAGACCCTCAAAGACACCATCCTTATGGTGAGCAATTATGCCGACGTCATCGTGATGCGCCACTATATAGAAGGCGCAGCGCAATATGCCAGCGAGATAGCCCCCATTCCTATCGTCAATGCCGGCGATGGCGCCCACCAGCATCCTTCACAGTGTATGCTTGACCTGTATTCCATCTACAAGACACAGGGTACCCTGGAGAACCTGAACATCTACATGGTAGGTGACTTGAAGTATGGTCGAACGGTACACTCATTACTGATGGCAATGAGACATTTCAACCCCACATTCCATTTTGTAGCACCCAAAGAGCTTGCCATGCCACAGGAATACAAGCTTTACTGCAAAGAGCATGGCATCAAATTTCAAGAGCATACAGCCTTCAACGAGAAAGTGATTGCCGATGCAGACATCCTCTACATGACCCGTGTTCAGAAGGAGCGTTTTTCTGACTTGATGGAGTATGAGCGCGTAAAGAATGTGTACATTCTGAAACGTGAGATGCTCGCGTCTGCCAAAGAAAACATGCGTATACTCCACCCTCTGCCACGTGTGAATGAAATCAGCTATGATGTAGACGAAGACCCTCACGCATACTATATCCAGCAAGCTGGCAACGGACTGTTTGCCCGTCAGGCCATCTTCAGCGACGTACTGGGTATCAGTCTGGAAGAAGTCAGAGCCGACAAAACCATCATCCAATAAAGACACAAGGCGTCAGCTCTTCCTGCTGACAACTCGCTTCATTTTAACAACTTAAACATAGAAACTATGGCTAAGAAAGAAATGCTGGTAGCCGCCATCAAAAACGGCACAGTAATAGACCACATACCTACCGACAAGACCTATCAGGTAGTGAATCTGCTGGGTTTGGAACAACTGGACACTCCCATCACCATCGGTTATAACTACCGCTCCAAGAAGCTGGGACGCAAGGGTATTATTAAGGTGGAAGACAAGTTTTTTACAGACGAAGAGATTTCCCGCCTGTCAGTGGTAGCACCCAATATTGTACTGAACATCATCCATGACTACGATGTGGTAGAAAAGAAGACCGTCATCACTCCGGATGACCTGAAAAATATCGTGAAATGCAATAATCCCAAGTGTATCACCAACAACGAGCCCATGTCCACCCTCTTTCATGTGGTTGACAAGGAACAGGGTATCATCAGATGCCATTATTGCGAAAAAGAACAGGATATTAATAAGGTGGAACTGGTGTAAGTTGTGAAAAAAATCCAATCCCTGTTCATTATTCATATTTATTTTGTAACTTTGCAGCCCAAATACGAAGTTTATTAAGATAAAAAGAATGGACAACAACGAAAACACCAAATCATTCTCGATGATTGCCGACATAGATGGGGATTTTCAAGATCTTGCGAATATCCCCATGCCAAAAAGTGCGCCCATACTCCCGGTGAGGAATCAAGTGTTCTTCCCGGGTGTAGTCACGCCTATACTCATCAGCCGCCATTCCAGTCTGTCATTAGTGACACAGGCAGAAAAAAGCGGCAAGCCCATCGGTGTCGTCTGCCAGATAGACCCTGAGACGGAAGAACCTGGCTTTGCAGACCTTTACCACGTAGGTATTTTTGCCCGCGTGGTCAAGATTCTGAATATGCCAGGAAACACTATTTCCGTTATCCTCCAAGGCATGGGAAAGATGCGTCTGCTCTCCATTACCCAGAAGAATCCCTATCTTAGAGGTAAGGTAGATTCCATTGAGGAATATTATGCAGACCACAAAGACAAAGAATTTGGCGCTGCCATTGAGGATATGCGCAAGCTGACCGCCGACTATGTGAAACTGAACGATGACATTCCCGACGATGCCATCTTTGCCATCCGTAACGTCAGGAATGAGGTGATGGCCCTGAACTTTGTATGCTCTACCCTTCCCTTCTCTATTCAGGAGAAAATCAGCCTGCTGTCAATGGACAACATCAAGGAGCGTCTGTTCAACACTCTAAAACTCATCAACCGGGAACTGTCACTCCAGCACCTGAAAAGGGAAATACGCAACAAGACACGCGATGACATTGATGAGCAGCAGAAGAATTATTTTCTTCAGCAACAAATCAGGAACATTCAAGCCGAGATAGGCAATGGCGAAGGAAGTCCCGAGAAAAAAGACCTTCTGGAAAAAGCCAGAAACAAGAAATGGCCGTTGGAAATAAGAGACCTGTTCATGAAAGAGGTGAACAAGTTAGATATACTTCCCCCTCAAAGTCCCGACTATAACGTACAGCTTAATTATCTGGAAACCGTGGTGTCACTGCCCTGGGGAGAGATGACAGAAGACGACATGAGTCTGAAACGTGCGAGAAAGGTACTCGACGAAGACCATTACGGCATGGAGAAAGTGAAGGAACGCATTTTGGAATACATTGCCGTCCTCAGCCTGCGTGGCGACCTCAAATCTCCCATACTCTGTCTGTATGGTCCTCCGGGAGTCGGTAAGACCAGCTTGGGAAAGAGCATCGCAAAAGCCCTGAATCGCAAGTATGTCCGAGTATCTTTAGGTGGTCTTCATGACGAGTCAGAGATACGTGGTCACCGCAGAACTTATATCGGTGCCATGCCGGGACGTATCATCAAGAACATCCAGAAAGCGGGCAGCTCCAATCCTGTATTTGTCCTTGATGAGATAGACAAGATTACCCAGAATACCGTCCAGGGAGACCCCGCTTCTGCCCTGTTAGAGGTGCTGGACCCTGAGCAGAACAATGCCTTCCATGACAATTACCTGGACATGGATTATGACTTGAGCAAAGTGATGTTCATCGCCACTGCCAATGATTTGAATACCATCCCACGTCCTCTGCTCGACCGTATGGAGCTGATTGAGGTGAGTGGGTATATCACTGAAGAGAAAAAAGAAATAGCCAAACGCCACCTGATTCCCAAAGAGAAGGAGAGCACCGGTCTGAACCACGGCCGTCGCCTCACCTTTACGAAAGAGGCTATCGAGAAAATCATCGAGCAATATACCCGAGAAAGTGGCGTAAGACAACTGGAGAAACAAATCAACAAATCACTCCGCAAGTTGGCTTTCTTATTGGCAGAAAACGGGGAGCTTCCCTATAGCAAAATCAGTGCCCAAGAGATAGAAGACCTGCTGGGCAAGCCACCCTTCTATCGCGACATCTACCAAGGCAACAGCTATGCAGGTGTTGTTACGGGGTTGGCATGGACCAGCGTGGGAGGCGAGATACTCTTTATTGAGACCAGTTTGAGCAAAGGGAAAGGTTCCAAGCTCACCCTCACCGGAAATCTGGGCGATGTGATGAAGGAGTCGGCTGTGTTAGCTCTCGAATACGTCAAGGCACATGCAGATATTCTGCAAATAGACTATCGTATCTTCGACCACTGGAACATCCATATCCACGTGCCCGAAGGAGCCACTCCCAAGGATGGTCCATCGGCAGGCATTACCATAGCCACCTCGTTAGCCTCAGCCCTTACCCAGCGGAAAGTTCGCAAAAACACAGCCATGACAGGCGAGATAACCCTCAGAGGCAGGGTATTGCCTGTAGGCGGCATCAAGGAGAAAATTCTTGCAGCCAAGCGAGCCGGCATTACAGACATCGTGATGTGTGCCGAAAACAAGAAGGACATTGACGAGATACCCGACATGTATCTGAAAGGTGTCGAATTCCATTACGTCGACAACGTACAGGACGTATGGAAATTTGCACTGACAGACGAGAAAGTGGACAATCCCATTCATTTTGACATTCAAGAAGAAGAAGATAAGAAAGCGTGAAATTTGAATTACAGCATACCGACCCCTACTCATCAGCACGTGCAGGAAAACTAAGCACAGACCACGGTGACATCCTCACTCCCATCTTCATGCCTGTAGGCACTTGTGGAAGTGTGAAGGGTGTACACTTTGACGAGTTACGCCAGCAGATACAGGCACAGATTATATTAGGAAACACCTATCACCTTTACTTGCGCCCTGGTTTGGACATCTTGCGTCAGGCTGGGGGGCTGCACCATTTTGGAGGGTGGGATCGCCCGATATTGACTGACTCTGGAGGATTTCAGGTCTTCTCGCTGACAGGCATCCGCAAACTGCGTGAAGAAGGCTGTGAATTCCGTTCTCATATCGATGGTTCCAAGCATTTCTTCACTCCGGAGAATGTGATGGATACCCAACGGGTGATTGGAGCGGACATCATCATGGCTTTCGACGAATGTCCTCCGGGTCAGAGTGACTACGAATATGCCCGCAAGAGTCTGCAACTGACCCAACGTTGGCTGGACCGCTGCCTCAAACGTTTTCAGGAAACGGAACCACTGTACGGTCACAGCCAAAGCCTATTTCCCATCGTTCAAGGTTGTACCTACAAAGACTTACGCAGAGAGGCTGCCAAATATATAGCCGACAAGGGAGCCGACGGCAATGCGATAGGCGGTTTGGCTGTAGGCGAACCCACAGAAGTAATGTACGAGATGATAGAGGTAGTGAACGACATTCTGCCTACAGACAAACCTCGTTATCTCATGGGAGTAGGCACCCCGCAGAATATACTCGAAGCCATCGAACGAGGAGTAGACATGTTCGACTGCGTAATGCCAACCCGCAACGGTCGAAATGCAATGCTCTTCACCTATGAAGGCACCATGAACATGCGCAACAAAAAATGGGAAACCGACTTTACTCCCATAGACCCAGAGGGTTGCCATACTGACCGTATTTATACCAAAGCTTACCTGCACCATCTGTTCAAAGCCCAGGAATTGCTTGCCATGCAAATAGCCAGCATCCATAATCTTGCCTTCTATCTGAGGTTAGTTACCGATGCCCGACAGCACATCATGCAAGGTGATTTTTCAAGTTGGAAGAAAGGTGTCATAGAAAACCTGGGCAAGAGACGATAGGATTTGTCCGAACGAGAACCCATTCAATGATGAAATACTCAAACATCAGAAAACATGCCAAGGCGCTGCACAGGCTGCGCTCCTTCCGCCGCCACACACGGTGGATGTCACTGCCGTTTATATGGTTCTTCCGCCTGTTAAGGTGGGTGAACCCGCTGCGCTTCATCCGTTTGATAGATGCCTATATCATCAAGAAGTTCATCGGCACCTATTTCTATTCCATCATACTTATCATCTCCATCTCAATCGTTTTCGACATCAACGAGAACCTCGCGAAGTTTACAGCCAACAATGCGCCCATGCATGCCATTGTCTTTGATTATTACGCCAACTTCGTGCCGTATTTCGCCAACCTTTTCAGTCCGTTGTTTGTCTTCATTGCCGTTATCTTCTTCACCTCCAAACTCGCCGGCAACTCCGAAGTCATCGCCATGCTGGCATGTGGCATGAGCTTCAAGCGTCTGCTTCGCCCCTATATGATTTCAGCAGCCCTCATCTCCCTTCTGAACTTTTATCTTGGTGCTTATGTCATTCCGAAAGGAACCATTGTCAAACATGATTTTGAAGCCCAATACAAGAACAGCAAGAAAAACACCTCAGCAAGCAATGTACAGCTTCAGGTAGGAAAAGGAATCATCGCATATATCCAGCAATACGACGACAACACAAAGACTGGATACGGATTCTCTCTCGACAAGTTTGAGAAGAAAAAACTGGTCAGTCACATGACAGCCAATGTGATACGCTACGACACCATCTCCGACAGCCGTTATCACTGGAAAGCCATCAACTACAAGATTCGCCAACTGAAAGGACTCCGTGAGCATATCACCTCTGGCATGGAAATAGATACCACCATCATGATGGAACCGATGGATTTAGTGTTCAGCAAAGGACAGCAGGAAACCTTTACGAGTCCCGAACTGAAGCGGTATATTTCCAAGCAGAAAGACCGCGGTTCAAGCAACGTAGTTCAATATGAAGTGGAATATCATAAACGCATCGCATCCTGTTTTGCCTCCTTCATTCTGACCGTCATCGGTGCCAGTCTCAGTTCGCGCAAGCGTAAAGGAGGCATGGGGCTGTATCTGGGTATCGGGCTGGCTCTGAGTTTCTCGTATATTCTGCTTCAAACGGTCAGTTCAACCTTTGCCATCAATGCCAATACCCCACCCTTGCTGGCAGCATGGATTCCCAATCTTCTCTATGTTTTCATTGCCTACTACTGCTATAGGAAGGCACCAAACTAAGCCATCATGAAATTTGAAGAAACATATCTGAACGACAACATCCTTGATGCTCTCTATGACATGCGTTTCGAGGATTGTACCCCAATACAGGCACGTTGTATACCAGAAATACTGGATTATCACGACATCATTGGAGTGGCACAGACAGGAACAGGCAAGACGGCAGCCTATCTGTTGCCCATCCTGAGTATGCTTGACGATGGAGGTTATCCCAAGGATGCCATCAACTGCATCATCATGTCGCCTACCAGAGAACTGGCTCAGCAGATAGACCAAGCCATGCAAGGCTTTGGTTACTATCTGGATGGTGTCAGCAGTGTAGCTGTCTACGGAGGCAATGACGGCAACCGTTATGACCAGGAGATGAAAAGTCTGAAGATGGGTGCCGATGTAGTGATTGCCACTCCCGGCAGACTCATCAGCCATATCCGTATGGGCAATGTCGATTTGAGCAGAGTCAGCTTTTTTGTTCTCGACGAGGCAGACCGTATGCTTGACATGGGATTCAGCGACGATATTCTGCAGATAGCCAGCCATCTGCCTCAGGAGCATCAGACCATCATGTTCTCAGCTACCATGCCCGACAAGATTCAGCAATTGGCAAAGACCCTGCTTCATCATCCTGTTGAGGTGAAGATAGCCGTCAGCAAACCAGCAGAAAAGATACAGCAGTCAGCCTTCATCTGCCATGAATCACAAAAGGCGGGCATCATCAAGCATCTATTCCAGACTGACCAGCTGAAAAGAGTCATTATTTTTTCCGGTAAAAAAGATAAGGTGAAAGACATCTATCGCGATTTGACCCGCATGCATATCAACTGCTGTCAGATGCACAGTGACCTGACCCAACAAGAAAGGGATGAAGTGATGTATGCCTTCAAAGCAGGACAGAAAGACGTTCTGGTGGCGACGGATATTGTGGCCCGAGGCATCGACATTGACGATATCCGCATGGTTATAAATTATGACGTCCCACACGATGCAGAAGATTATGTACACCGCATCGGCAGAACAGCCCGTGCCGAACGGGATGGTATTGCCATTACCCTTGTCTGCGAGGCAGACATGTACCGTTTTCATCTGATTGAGAAATTTCTGGAGAAAGATATTGAGAAGAATCCTTTACCCGATGGGTTGGGCGAAGCTCCAGCTTACATTGTTGAGGAGAGAAAGAAAAAATCTCGCGCAGGCAGATGGCATAGTCACGGCAACAAACGACGTGGAGGCAAGCGGAAACCACAGAAGAACAAGCGGACGAAAAAGGAGTGACCGCTGCTAAGTTGTTTTTTTATCGTCACTAAGCATCAAAAAATTCGGGGAACACTTCCGACTGAGCGTTGAAAGCGTTCCCCGAATATTTTTGATGCTCAATGTTTTGATGCACCTTCGTGCTGGTTAAAAAGGTAAGTCGTCAGCACTTCCTGCATCACCAGCAGGTGCTGAAGTGACGGGAGCCTGAGGCGCAACTCCTGCAACAGGAGCGACCCCAGGAACAGGGGCGACACCTGCAACGGGAGCAGCCATACCAGGCACTCCACGGGAGATGTTGTAGGCGCGGATTTCATTAAACCAGCGTCCATTATACTCATGTGCATCAATATCAAAAGAAACAGTCAGTTCCTCACCGCTCTGAATATTAAATTGTCTGATGCGGTCTTCACCGAAAATACGGAAGACACATTTCCGAGGGTACTGTCCGGGAACTTCAATAACATACTCCTGGCTCATCCAGGGATTACCAGTGCGCTGTGAAACACCTTGATTGGCAGGCAACACAGCAATGATTTTACCAGTTAATTCCATAATTTATATACTTATTAGTTGATTATTTTACTACTTTGAGTTTGCGAAATTACAAAAATAGTTTTAAATTGAGCAATTTTTCTGCGAATATTTTGCCATTGCCAACGTAATTTTGTATTTTTGTAGCACAATAACAAAGTATATAAACCAAACTAACAATACTCATGAGATTTACATTATCGAGCTCAGCCCTTTTCGGCAGACTCTCTGCTCTATCCAAAGTCATCAACAGCAAGAGTTCAATGCCCATCCTCAACGATTTTATCTTTGATATCGACGGTCAGGTACTGCATCTTACAGCTTCAGACAGCGAGAACATGATGAAGACCTATGTCGAGATTAACGACTGTGATGGCAACGGTCGTTTCGCCATCAACAACCACGATTTGCTGGAAGCTCTCAAGGGTATTCCAGAACAGCCCATAACCCTGGAAGTCAACATGGAACTGAATTCTGCCAAGATATCTTATCAAAATGGCCATTTCTCCCTTCCTATCGAGAATGCCGACGAATTCCCAGAAGCCCAATCCCTTTCGGAGAGTGCTTCCAACATACAGATTCCCTGTGTCATGCTGGCAGACAATCTGAATCGTTCCATCTTTGCCACCGCGCAGGACGAGATTCGTCCCGTAATGAACGGCATCTATTTCGACCTGACTCCCGATTGCCTTGCCATCGTTGCAAGTGATGGCCACAAGTTGGTACGCAACAAGATATACACTGTCAAGAGCGACATCCCCAGCTCATTTATCCTGCCAAAGAAACCTGCCATGCTGCTGAAGAACCTGTTGGGCAAGGATGAATACAATGTCAACATTCGCTTTGACGACCGCAATGCAGAAATCAACTATGGAGACGGCATCCTTATCTGCCGACTGATAGAGGGCAGATACCCCAACTACAACTCCGTCATTCCATTGAACAATCCCAATACAGTGACGGTAGACCGCATCAGCCTGTTAAGCGCCCTGCGCCGTGTACAACCCTTCACGAGTGATTCCAGCAATCTAGTAAGGCTCCGTATCGAAAACAACAGTATCAAGCTGGATGCCGAAGACTATGACTTCTCCAAGACAGCCACCGAGATGGTATCGTGCGAATATAACGGTATGCCCATGAGTATCGGATTCAAGGCCTCTGCCTTTATCGAGATTCTCAACAACTTCGATTGCACCGAGGTGTCTCTCCAGCTGGCAGACCCCAGCCGTGCAGGTCTTGTCCTTCCCCAGGAACAGCCTGAGAATCAGGATGTGCTGATGCTGATTATGCCCATGCTTATCAGCGACTGAAAGATGAAACAAGAAGAAAAGGAGCAAGAAGAAAAAAGCGTATAATGACATAGCAAATCATGAAACTTAAACTGGAAAAACCTCTGGTGGTTTTCGACTTGGAAACCACTGGTCTTGATTTGGTCAAAGACCGAATTATTCAGATATCATATATCAAGGTGATGCCCAACGGCGAGGAGATACGCCGCAACCATATCATCAATCCGGGCAAACCTATCCCCTACGAAGTGCAACAACTGACAGGCATCACCAACGAAGACGTAGCTGGGAAACCCAGCTTCAAGGAACTGGCACGCACCTTGGAGGAGGAGTTCAAGGGATGTGACTTTGCGGGTTTCAACTCCAATAATTTCGATATTCCCGTACTGGCAGAGGAATTTCTCCGTGCAGGCATAGACTTCGACTTCAACAAGTGCCGCTTGGTGGATGCCTGCTCCATCTTCCGCAAGATGGAACGACGTAATCTGGCAGCAGCCTACCAATTCTATTGTGGCAGAAAGATGGAAGAAGACTTCGAAGCCCACCGTGCAGACGAAGATACCGAGGCTACCTACCGTGTACTGATGGGGCAGTTGGATAAATACAGTGCTGACAATCAGCCCGAAGCAGACAGACGTCTGGAGAACAACATCGGCTTTTTGGCGGAATTCTCCAAGCAAAACGACAATGTCGACTTTGCCGGTCGCATTGTCTGGGCAGCTCAAAAAGGTCCCGATGGGCAACCAATGACCGATAAGGACGGCAACCCTCTGATGGTTGAGGTATTCAACTTCGGCAAACATAAGGGAGAACCCGTAGCCCAGGTACTTCGCTATGACCCAGGCTATTACAGTTGGGTTCTTGGCGGCGACTTCACCTATAACACCAAGCAGGTACTTACTCGTATCCGCCTGCGCGAAAGTAAAATGTTTTAAGTTCATGCTACAAGGAAAGAAAATCGTATTGGGCATCACGGGCTCTATTGCAGCCTACAAGGCTTGCTATCTGATTCGCGGTCTCATCAAGAAAGGCTGCGAAGTACAGGTAGTCATCACGCCGTCCGGCAAGGAATTCATCACCCCCATTACCCTCTCGGCCCTTACTCAGAAGCCAGTAATCAGTGAATTCTTCTCACAACGCGACGGCACATGGAACAGTCATGTGTCTTTAGGACTTTGGGCTGATGCCATGATTGTGGCTCCATGTACTGCATCTACTTTGGGGAAGATGGCTCATGGCATTGCCGACAACATGCTCATAACCACCTATCTGTCCATGAAAGCTCCGGTATTCATTGCGCCAGCAATGGATCTTGACATGTATCGTCATCCCTCAACGCAAGAAAACATTGCACGTCTGCGTTCCTATGGCAACATGATTATCGAACCCGGCAACGGCTTTCTTGCCAGCGGACTGGAAGGTAAAGGGAGAATGGAAGAACCCGACCGTATCGTTGCCTACATAGAGGACTATTTTCAAGGTAACACCTCCCAACTACAAGGCAAACGCATCATGATAACGGCTGGTCCCACCTACGAGAAGATAGACCCTGTACGTTTTATCGGCAACTATTCCAGCGGAAAGATGGGAGTAGCACTGGCACATGAATGTGCACGCCGCGGAGCAGAAGTCACACTGATAGCCGGTCCGATTTCCATTCCTGTAAGCACTCAGGCTATCAAACGGGTTGACGTGGAGAGCTGTGAAGAAATGTATCAAGCAGCCATCGGCACATTTCCCCATTGCGATGCCGCCATCCTGTGTGCAGCCGTGGCAGACTTCCGTCCTGAAACGGTGGCAAAAGCCAAAATCAAGAGGGAAAAAGACGACCTCATCCTACGTCTTTCCCCAACCCATGACATTGCAGCCACACTCGGAACCATGAAGACCGACAGGCAGGTCCTGGTAGGTTTTGCACTGGAGACAGACCATGAAGAGGCACATGCTACAGACAAGCTGAAACGCAAGAACCTTGACTTCATTGTCCTCAACTCGCTCCGTAACGAAGGAACCTGTTTTCAGACCAACGAGAATCAGATAAGCATTCTCTCATCTGACGGATGCAAGGAATACGAGAAGAAGTCGAAGAAAGAAGTGGCGTCTGACATTGTGGATGAGCTGGCAGCATACATGAACGACAACCAGGCATGAACAAGCAGACAAAGACACAAAGAAAACCAATAAAGGCAAGCAAATAAGGCATGAAGAAATACATCCTGACAGCGATAACCCTCTTTCTACTGGCAAGTCACTTGTCCGCACAGGAGTTAGAGGCGAAAGTAAACATCAACAGCAGTAAGGTGGGTGCTACCGACAAGAGTGTCTTCGAGAATCTGAAGGAGACCCTTGAACAGTTCTTCAACGAGCGACAATGGACGGAGCTGCAGTTCCAGCAAAACGAACGTATCTCCTGCAGTTTCAATATCACCATCAACAAGTATGACAAGACCAGCAATCTCTTTGAATGTTCAGCTATGATACAGGCGAACCGTCCTGTCTACAACTCTCAGTACAACACCGTATTGTATAACAACAAGGATGTCGACTTCAACTTTTCCTTTGCAGAGTTCGACCAGCTGAATTTCAACGACGAGACCGTTGACAACCAGCTAACCGCCCTTTTTGCCTATTATGCCTATCTGATTATCGGTCTGGACCTCGACAGCTTCTCTCCCCTTGGAGGTACAGAGGTGTTACAGAAGTGCCTGTCGCTCGTCAACAACGCCCAGAATCTGGATTTCACTGGTTGGAAAGCCTTTGAGAACAGCAAGAACCGCTTCGCCATCATCAACGACTATCTGGACGAAGGCATGAAACCATTTCGCCAACTTCAGTATGACTATTACCGCAAAGGCTTTGACGAAATGGCCAACAATGCAGAACGCGGCCGCAATAATATCACCACCGCCCTTCAAGAGGGTTTGAAGACAGCCCACGAAAACAAGCCACTGAGCCTGCTTCCACAGATTTGGACAGACTATAAAAGAGACGAGCTGGCAGCCATCTACAAGGGGAAAGGAACCCAGAAAGAAAAGGAGGCCATCTACGAACTGCTCATGAATATCAACGCTGCGCAGAATGATGCGTGGAACAAAATCAAGCAATAAGCCATGCTCAGACATCTACATATCAAAAACTTCACCCTTATCGACACGTTGGATATTGATTTCTTTGACGGTTTCTCGGTCATAACAGGTGAGACGGGAGCCGGAAAGAGCATCATCCTCGGAGCCATCGGTCTTCTCTTGGGGCAGCGAGCTGATTCTAAAGTCATCAGGAATCAGACAAGCAAATGTATCATCGAAGCCCATTTCGACATTTCAAGATACGGTATGGAAGCCTTTTTCAAAGAGAATGATATAGACTACGATGCCGAAGACTGCATTATCCGACGCGAATTATCTCCATCGGGCAAGAGCCGCGCTTTCATCAACGACTGTCCTGTTGCCCTATCTACTCTCAAGGATTTAAGCGACCACCTCATTGACATCCACAGCCAACATCAGAACCTCTTGCTGAATAAGCAGGATTTTCAGCTGAATGTAGTGGACATCATTGCCCACAACAGCGAGTTGCTTGAAGCGTACCAACAGCAATATGCCACCTACCATCAGGCACAGAAACGGCTTGTCCAGTTACGTGAAGATATAGAACGTAACCGTGCCAATGCCGACTTCCTGCAATTCCAGTTTCAGGAACTGGACGATGCAAGACTCTCGACAGGCGAACAAGAGGAACTGGAACAGAAGGCTGACATCCTGAGCCATTCCGAAGAAATCAAGAGTCATCTCTTTCAAATAGACAACCTATTGTCAGCCGAAGGCAGCGGTGTAGTAGACCATCTGCACAGCGTGTTGGAAGCCCTCCATACCCTCAGCCGCCATCTTCCCGAAGCCGACGAAATGGCAGAACGAGTCAGCAGTTGCCATATCGAGCTGAAAGACTTGGCACACGACATCAGCACCAAGCTGGAAGATACCGATTTCGACCCAGCTTTACTTGACAGCATCAACAGCCGTTTGGACAGGATTTACGACCTGGAAAAAAAATACCGCGTGGAGCATGTAGAACAGTTGCTTGAACTGAAGGCACAACTGCAAACCCAGCTGGACCATATCATCAACAGCGACGATGCATTGCAGACCTTGCAGGAAGAGTTAGACCAGGCCGAAGCTGCCTGTCGGCAAACAGCCGGCCGTCTTCATGAAGAACGCGTGAAGGCAGCCCGTCTGATAGAACAAGAAATGCTTGAACGCCTCATCACCTTAGGCATGCCCAATGTCCGCTTCATCGTTCATATCCAACCATGCGCCCTCTGTGGTTCCGGTACAGACCAGGCATCATTCCTATTCAGCGCCAACAAGAGTCTGACACCCCAACCCGTATCACAGGTAGCCTCAGGCGGTGAGATAGCCCGTGTCATGCTTTCGCTCAAGGCTATGATAAGCAGTGCCGTTAAACTGCCGACCATTATCTTCGATGAGATAGACACAGGAGTCAGCGGCAAGATAGCCGAATGTATGGCACAAATCATGCAGCAGATGGGAGCCTGTGGCCGTCAGGTCATCAGCATAACCCACCTGCCCCAGATTGCCGCATTAGGCAGTAACCACTATAAAGTGGTAAAGACCGAGACAGAAGAGGGTACAGCCAGCAACATGAAGCAGCTGGATGCAGACGAGCGCATCCGAGAAATAGCCCAGATGCTCAGTGGCAGCGACATATCTGAAGCCGCCATCAGCAATGCCAAGGAACTGCTGAAGCGCCATCAGACTGACTCTTGAACTTTATCCTGAAAGCTTATTAACGATACCATCCCCAACAATACATCCATATCAAGCTACAATTATCATGAATCTTACGAAACACATTATATTATCTATCTGCCTGCTGTCGACAGCCCTCCTTATCCATGCCGCTTCTCCACAGCCCTCATGGACCAAGAAGACCCTCAAGGCGCTGTTCACACTCAAGACCTTCGACGACAATGGTCAGCTTCTGTCCAGCAGTCATGGTTTCTTTATCGGCAACAAAGGTGAGGCGGTCAGCAATCTATCAGCTTTTAAAGGTGCCCAACGAGCCAGTATCATCGATGCTCAGGGGAAGGAATATGCCGTCAGTATGTTACTGGGAGCCAACGACCTGTATGATGTCATCAAATTCCGTGTTGACATCAAGCAGAGCACTCCGCTCACCATCGCCACCTCTCAGCCTCAAGAAGGCAGCAGACTATGGCTCCAGCCCTACTCCATCAAGAAGCCTTCAAAATGTCTGGAAGGAACACTCACCCGTTCGGAAACCATCAATGGAAGCTATGCTTACTATACCATCACCCTGAACACTCCAGACCCCTTGGTGGGTCTTCCCTTTATCAACGACAATGGTGAAGTGGTAGGTATCTGCCAAGCCTCCTCCAGCAAGAAAGATGCCAACGTCTGTTATGCCATCAGTGCCGAATATGCCAACAGTTTAAAGATGAGTGGCTTGAGTTTCAACAATGAAGCGCTCAGAAGTATCGGCATCAAGAAAGATCTGCCAGACGATTTAAGTCAGGCAGTCCTGACCCTCTATCTCGCTGGCACGGCATTAGACTCTACACGCATGGCAGACTACAGCACAATGATAGAAGACTTTATCCTCAAGTTCCCGACAGCCCCCGATGGATATATCAGTCGCGCCCAACTGGCTGTGGTGAACAGGCAATATGCAGAAGCAGACAAGAACATGAGCGAGGCACTCAAGGTGGCAGACAAGAAAGACGATGCCCACTTCAGCTATGCCCGCATGATATACCAGAAAGCCCTGTACGACCAAACCACCTCGTATGATGCATGGTCTCTGGAGAAGGCTGCCGTCGAGGCTGAAGCTGCGTATCAGGCAAATCCTCTCCCCATCTATCGGCAATTAGAGGCGCAAATACGTTTTTCTCAAAAAGACTATCCAGCAGCCGCAGAGCTCTACCTTTCCGTTGTAGGTCAGGGAGGCATCGATGCCGAACTCTATTCGGGCGCTTCTCAGTGCAAGAGTGCCTTGGGCGATACTGTGGCAGCCATAGCGTTGCTCGACAGTGCCGTCAACACCTTCAGCAAACCATATCTGAAAGCTGCAGCGCCCTATCTTCTGGCACGAGCTTATGCCAACCTGTCCGCAGGAAATTTCCGTCACTCTTTCAACGACTTGAACGAGTATGAACAGCTGATGCCTACTGAAGTGAACGACCGTTTTTACTATGTCCGCTCTCAGGCTGCCGTGGGTGGAAGGATGTTTCAGCAGGCACTGAACGATTTAGCCAAAGCCATTTCCATGAGTCCCTCCAACACGCTTTATTATTCAGAAAAAGCCTCTCTTGAGGTGCGTGTGGGCTTATACGAAGATGCCATCGAGACAGCTACAGCCTGCATCCATGCGGATGCTCAGCAGAGCGACGGTTATCTCTTTTTAGGCTTGGCTCAATGTCTCCTCGGCCAACGTACAGAGGGCTGCAAGAATCTTGAAAAAGCGAAAGAGTTAGGTGATACCCAAGCCGAAGAGTTAATCAAGAAATATGGCAAATAATATTCATTGATGATGTCCAGCTATTTTCAACATCCTATATGGGCTGCTATTCTCATGACAGCCATCATGACCTCCTGTTCCAAAGACTTTCAAGAGGAAGGAGAAGGAGAGTCGTTATCCACCAGAGGCAACTGTATGCTGAAAGTGAGTCCACCTCCCAAACTGGCAGATGAGACAGGAGAGGCAGCCTCCATCACCTATCCTATTCAATTATATGTATTCGACCAGGACAACAACTGCGTATCTGTATCGTCAATCATTTCTGACGAAACCCCGATAAGCCTTTCCCTCTACGAAGGTTTGCATCAAGTATATGCTTTGGGAGGTGTCAGCTCGACAAACTTTAACCTACCAACCCAGGACGCAGCAAGCCCTACCACCGCTATCAAACTGAAGAACGATGCCATCATGCCCGACCTGATGACAGCCCAGAACTCCATCATGTTGCAGGCAGTAAGTTCCAATCATCTGACATTGTCCATGGAGCGAAAAGTCATGTCAATCGAAGAAGTGAACATCTCACATATCCCGGAGGGAACCAAGGCTGTTTCCGTCACACTCTCTCCGCTCTACCAAGGCATCATGCTGAATACGGAATACGACCCTACCGAGGTGTCACAAAACATCGAACTGGCAGATGTAGGGGGATTAAAATGGCAGAGTACGGAGCAGTATTTCATGTTGCCCCCGACAAAAAGCAATGCAACCATCACTGTCCTGATTACAGACGAGGACGACCAAGTTAAAACATATTCATATACCGTTCAGGATGAACTGAAAGCCAACTACAAGCTGATTATCAATGGCCGTTATTCCGAGGCATTGGGAGTAACCCTCAACGGCACCATCACGGGCGCCACTTGGGAAGGCAGTCATACCATCAATTTTGAGTTTGACGAAAATGGCTCAACGGGCATCGTTACGGAAGCCGCTCCAGCTGTCGGCAGTGTCTATAAAGATTGCTACGTCATCCAATCTACAGACAATGGCTTTTCCACCACTGTCTCCATGCTGACCCTTGCCACGACGGCAGACATCGAAGCCAACAGCACCGCAGTCATCGCGGCATTGAAGAATATGAAAGCGGCATCATCCCTTACCGATGTTGCATGGAGTCTGCTCAATCTAAAAGACCTTGCCGGCATTGAAGCCAATATGGAATCTATCAACGAAGGACTGACAGCAGCTGGCGGAATCCCCTTTGAGGAAGGTTCCAATTGGATAGTCTATAATTCGTCCAGCAAACAATATCTGGTGTATACCATCAGTAACGGCAAGTTTACCCTGTCCGCGACAGAAACAACAGGTCATGTAAGGGCAGTCATTAACATCACTTTCGACAAGTAACTGCATCCTTTCGGCACTCCTTTATATTGCTTGGAATCATATCGTGATGGTGGAAAAAAGCCTTTTCACCATCGCGATATTCTTCTCTCAAATTCCTCCTCCAAGAGCATGGTAAAGCTGGGATACCGTTCCTGCAAGTATTGGAAGATGATGAACAGCGAGGGAACAACGAAAAGCAATCCAACAGTACCTATCAGCATACCGCCTACCGTACCTACTCCTACGGATATGTTTCCGTTAGCTCCTACCCCTTTTGAAAACATCAGCGGCAACATGCCGAATATCATGGTCATTGAGGTCATCATGATGGGTCGCAAACGGGCACGTGCAGCAGAGATGGCAGCCGTAGTAATGCTCATTCCCATCCGTCTACGCTCTGAAGCAAACTCCGTCAAGAGGATGGCAGTTTTGGCAAGCAATCCTATCAGCATAATCAGTCCCGTCTGCATATAGATATTTTTTTTCTACTTTTCGCCATACTATCGCATCTTTTTCGAAAATAATTAGTATCTTCGCACTGTTATTCGTCAGAAAAAATGTAGCATTGAGCACATTATTCGTCAGAAAAAATGTGACATCGAACGAATTATTCGTCAGAAAAAGTGTGCAAATATGCTGATTATTCGTCAATAAAAGTGTTATAATAATATGGAAAGACTTGTATATCAAGAACTTGTCAATTGGAAGGCTAATCCCAAGCGAAAACCGTTGGTGTTGAATGGTGCAAGACAAGTAGGAAAAACTTACATATTGCG
>CAMAHD010000035.1 GCA_945834405.1 uncultured Prevotella sp.
TCAGTCGGCAAGTGAATGGGGTAATCAGTTGTCAAGTGAACAGGGTAATCAGTTGTCAAGTGAACAGGGTAATCAGTTGGCGAGTGAATAGGGCAATCAGTTGGCGAGTGGACGGGGCAATCACTCGGAAAGTGAATGCTGTAGTTTCGTGGCAGATGTGACAGAAGACAGATGTGACAGAAGATATAGTAACATTTATTATAATTTCTATTAAGCCCCTACTATAATAGTAAGCCTTTAATTAATTACACGCGAAATTTATATATATTATCTGTCACAAGTGTCATCTGTCACACCTGACAGGTTTGGCTGGTCAGAAAGGGTTAGATAAGATAGGCTGCATCTCAACAATAAAAATAAAAAAAGTTGTTTTTTATTTTGTATTGTCTTCGATTGGCACTATCTTTGCACTTTATTTGTATAAACAAGAAAATATGTTTGGTAAATATAAGGTCGTTTGTAATACGGCAGCAGGCAGAAGACGTTATATGCAATACCTGGTACCTCAGGTGTTGAACTCGGACGTCGTTGACCGCTATGACATTTGGGTTAATACTACGGATGTGAAAGATATTGAGTTCTTTCGCCTTCTGGCAAAGCAATATGACAAGATACGTCTTGTCTGGCAGCCGCAGGGGATAGTGGACGGTGTCAATTCCATCAATGCTTTTTATGAAGAATGTGTCGAGGATGATACCATCTACGTCAAACTTGATGATGATGTCGTTTGGATTGAGCCCGGATTTTTTGAAAAGATGGTGGATTTTCGCATTTCTCATCCCGAATACTTCTTGGTTTCTCCTTTGGTCATCAACAACCAGAAGTCGACGTATATCCTGCAGTGTATGGGAAAACTGGACGTCATCAACTACAGAAGGGCAGACCCCTTTGACAGGATATTCTTGAAGAGCGGTAAGTTTGCTGCCGAACTGCATAACTGGTTCATCGACCGCTATCTGACGAGCAGCGAGTACGGACAGCTCCACAGCGGGGCATTCCCGTTGGGATTGACCCGTTTTTCCATCAATGCCATCTTGTGGTTCGGTTACCAGATGAAGGAGTTTGAGGGTGTCGTTACAGGAGATGATGAGGAGTTTTTGTCTTCTGTCATGCCGACGAGACTGCGAAAGAGCAACTGCCTGTTTACAGATGCGATTGTCTGTCATTTTGCTTTTGGACCGCAACGGAAATATCTGGACGGTATGGGCATTCTTGAGAAATACGGCGAGACCTTGCATCGGTTGTGGAGTCGAGATGCCAGGATGAAACAGCTGGATGATTTTGTGCAATCCTGTAAAAGCAGGGTGGATGCTCTCAGTGAGGCTGAATGCAAGGAACTGCCACGGCCTGACTATGTCGTTCCCAAACATGGAAATAAGCTGATGAAGCGAATCAAGACCCTTATCGGTGAGCAAAAGCAATATATCCGTCAGTAATTTTTCTATCATTACGTAATACTGGTAACATCATGGATATGAAGAACGAACAGATGAATAAAAGTGTTGAAAACAGGCGTACCGTCAGGAAGTATGCCGACAAGGAGGTGAGTGACGAACTGCTGAACAGCCTGCTCCGAACAGCTGCCCGTACCCAAACCATGGGCAACCTGCAACTGTACAGCGTGGTGGTGACACGTTCGAAGGAGGCTAAGGAGCGTCTGGCTCCTGCCCATTTCAATCAGCCGATGGTGACACAGGCACCCGTGGTGCTGACGGTATGTGCCGACTTTAACAGAACCTCCGTTTGGTGCAGAAACAGAAAGGCTGAACCGGGGTATGACAATTTCCTCTCGTTTGTCAATGCCGCCATCGACGCACTCCTTTTTACACAGACTTTCTGTAACCTGGCTGAAGAAGAGGGATTGGGCTATTGTTTCCTGGGGACGACCGTCTACATGCCCAAGCTGATCATCGAGACCCTGGAGCTGCCACAGCTGGTCATGCCCGTGGCTACCATCACACTGGGGTGGCCCGACGAACAACCCCCACAGACAGACCGACTGCCGCTGGAGTCGTTTGTACATGCCGAGACTTATCATGACTACCTGCCCGCAGACATCGACCACTATTATGCCTACAAGGAGGGCTTGGAGGAAAACAGGCAGTTCTGTGCCATCAACCAGAAGGAAACGCTGGCTCAGATCTTCACCGACATCCGATATACGAAGAAGGACAACGAGGGTATGTCGGAGGGATTGCTGGAGGCTCTGCAGATGCAGGGGTTTATGAAGAAATAGAACGGGAGACAATAAGAAGACTTGAAAGGAAACATGAAAATCAGTGAAACAAAAAGCAGCATGCTGCACGGCATCCTGCTCATCGTTCTCTTCTCGTGTGCCGCATTCTACATCGGCGACATGGGATTTGTCAAGAGCCTTTCGCTCAGCCCGATGATAGTAGGTATCATCCTGGGTATGCTGTATGCCAATTCGCTGCGCAACAACCTGCCTGAGACGTGGGTGCCGGGCATCCAGTTCTGTTCGAAGCGCGTGCTGCGTTTCGGCATCATCCTCTACGGGTTCCGCCTGACCTTCCAGAACGTGCTCGACGTGGGCATTCCCGCCATCATCATTGATGCCATCATCGTCTGTGGAACCATCCTGATAGGACTCTTGGCTGGCAGAGCCATGAAGATGGACAGGGGCATCACCCTGCTCACCTCCGTAGGCAGTGCCATCTGCGGAGCGGCAGCGGTGCTCGGAGCCGAGTCGGCGATACGTACCAAACCCTACAAGACAGCCGTGGCGGTGTCGACCGTCGTCATCTTCGGTACGCTTTCCATGTTCCTGTATCCTATCCTGTACAGAAACGGCGTCTTCGTGCTCAGCCCTGCCGAGATGGGTGTCTTTGCCGGCAGCACCATCCATGAAGTAGCCCATGTGGTGGGAGCTGGCAATGCGATGGGCGAGGAGGTGTCGAGCATCGCCATCATCGTGAAGATGATACGAGTGATGATGTTGGTGCCCGTGCTGCTGGTCATCACCTGGGTGGTGGCACGCGCCGCAGCAGCTCAGGGAGGAGTAGGAGAGAAGGGGAAAATCAACATCCCTTGGTTTGCCATCCTCTTCTTGGTGGTCATCGCCTTCAATTCGTTTGACTGGCTGCCTGCTGCTCTCGTTGACTTCATCAATACGTTTGACACCTTCCTGCTGACCATGGCCATGACGGCACTCGGCGCGGAGACGAGCATCGAGAAATTCAAGAAGGCGGGAGCCAAACCCTTCGTCCTTGCACTGATACTGCAGCTGTGGCTCATCTTCGGCGGGTATGTGTTGGTGCAGTCGTTGGTATGAGCAATTTCTGAAAGCAGATAGAGTTATCTGCGTGAGTTTGAAAATGTTGTCAGTTTTGGAAAACTTTTTCCCGGAAAAAAAAGAAAAAGTTTTCCAAAAAATATATTTGTCATTTGCAATAAAGTTATTACCTTTGCCGTCGGAATAACTACTTGAATCATGAATCCTGAAAGAATTTTTACCTATGACGAGGCTTTCCAAGCCTCACTGAAATATTTTGAGGGCGATGAACTTGCTGCCCGTGTGTGGGTGAACAAGTATGCCATGAAGGACAGCCTCGGCAATATCTACGAGCAGTCGCCGGCAGACATGCACTGGCGTATTGCCAACGAAATAGCCCGCATCGAGCAGAAGTACCCCAATCCGATGTCCGCACAGGAGGTGTTCGACCTGCTCGACCACTTCAGATATATCGTTCCCGCAGGAAGTCCCATGACCGGTATCGGCAACAATCACCAGATTGCGTCGCTGAGCAACTGTTTCGTCATCGGACTTGACGGCAATGCCGACTCCTACGGTGCCATCATGCGTATTGACGAGGAGCAGGTGCAGCTGATGAAACGCCGCGGAGGCGTGGGGCATGACCTCAGCCATATTCGCCCGAAGGGGTCGCCCGTCAACAACTCTGCACTCACGTCTACAGGCCTGGTGCCTTTCATGGAGCGATACAGCAACTCTACCCGTGAGGTGGCTCAGGACGGACGCAGAGGTGCGCTGATGCTTTCGGTAAGCATCAAGCATCCCGACAGCGAGGCCTTTATCGACGCGAAGATGACGGAGGGAAAGGTGACGGGTGCCAACGTGTCGGTGAAAATCGACGACGCTTTCATGCAGGCTGCCGTTGAAGGCAAGAGCTATGTGCAGCAATTCCCCGTCAGCGGCGAGCAGCCGATGACGACCAAGGAGGTGGATGCCAAGGCGCTGTGGGCAAAGATCGTACACAATGCGTGGAAGAGTGCCGAACCCGGCGTGCTCTTTTGGGACACCATCATCAGAGAGAGTATTCCCGACTGTTATGCCGACCTCGGCTTCCGCACCGTCTCTACCAACCCCTGCGGAGAGATTCCGCTTTGTCCATACGACTCCTGCCGTCTGCTGAGCATCAACCTCTATTCGTACGTGGTCAATCCCTTCAGCGACGATGCTTACTTCGACTACGAGATGTTCAAGAAGCATGTGGCTGCGGCACAGCGTATCATGGACGATATCGTTGACCTGGAGCTGGAGAAGATCGACCTCATCATGGAGAAGATTGAGCAAGACCCGCAGAGCGACGAGGTAAAAGGCTCGGAAAGACATCTCTGGGAGAAAATCAAGCGCAAGAGCAGCATGGGACGACGCACGGGTGTGGGCATTACCGCCGAGGGCGACATGATTGCTGCCATGAACCTGAGATACGGCACGCAGGAGGCTACCGACTTCTCCGTGAACGTACACAAGACACTGGCGATTACCGCCTACGGCTCTTCCGTGAAGATGGCTGCTGAGCGCGGCGCCTTCAGCATCTTCGATGCCAAGAGGGAGGAGAACAATCCCTTCATCATGCGACTCAAGGAGGCTGACCCTGCTTTGTATGAAGACATGGTGAAATATGGCAGACGCAACATCGCCTGTCTGACCATCGCCCCTACGGGTACGACCAGCCTGATGACGCAGACGACCAGCGGCATAGAACCCGTCTTCATGCCTGTTTACATGAGACGACGCAAGGTGAACCCGGGAGACGAGGCGGCACATGTTGACTACGTGGACGAAGTGGGCGACTCTTTCGAAGAGTATATCGTATACCACAACAAGTTCCTGAAATGGATGGAGGTGAAGGGACTCGACACCACACGACGCTACAAGCAGGAGGAGATAGAACAGTTGGTGGCACAGTCGCCCTATTTCAAAGCTACTGCCAACGACGTTGACTGGCTGATGAAAGTGCGGATGCAGGGTGCCATACAGAAGTGGGTTGACCACTCTATCAGTGTCACCGTCAACCTGCCCGCCGACGTGGATGAAGCTCTGGTCAACAAGCTCTACGTCGAGGCATGGCGTTCCGGATGTAAGGGATGTACCATCTACAGGGACGGCTCGCGTTCGGGAGTCATGATTTCTGTGCCCAAGAAAAAGGAAAACAGCGACAAGCAGGAGGCTCCCCGCCCATGCAAGCATCCGGAGGTGACGGAGGTGCGCCCCAAGGAGCTGGAGTGTGACGTGGTACGCTTCCAGAACAACAAGGAAAAGTGGGTGGCTTTTGTAGGACTTCTTGATGGTTATCCCTATGAAATCTTCACCGGTTTGCAGGATGACGACGAGGGTATCGTACTGCCCAAGACGGTCACCAAGGGAAAAATCATCAAGCAGACGGATGAGGCAGGAAAGCATCGCTACGACTTCCAGTTTGAGAACAAACGTGGCTACAAGACTACCGTCGAAGGACTCAGCGAGAAATTCAATCCCGAATATTGGAACTATGCCAAGCTGATCAGCGGCGTGTTGAGATACAGGATGCCTATCGACCATGTCATCAAGCTCGTCGGCTCGCTGCAACTCAAGAGCGAGAGCATCAACACCTGGAAGAACGGTGTGGAGAGGGCTTTGAAGAAATATGTCACCGACGGCACGGAAGCCAAGGGCATCAAATGTCCCAACTGTGGTCAGGAAACACTGGTTTATCAGGAAGGCTGTCTTATCTGCAAGAACTGCGGAGCCAGCAGATGCGGATAAACGCGAGAGGATGCTTACCTGCCAATGATAATGACAGTCACAAAACACCGGACATCGTGAAGACAACGCTGATTATTGAAAACCTTCAAGTTTACGCCTTCCATGGTGTGCTGCCTCAGGAGCATACCGTGGGAGGCGAATACTTGGTCAGCCTCAGGGTGGATTATCCATTCGAGGAGGCAACGCTCTCCGACCGACTCGACGACACGCTTGACTACGGACGGCTGGTGAGCCTGGTTCAGGAGGAGATGGCTGTGCCCTCACGGCTGGTGGAGCATGTGGCGGGAAGAGTCGTGAGGCGCATCGTAGGCGACTATCCTCAGACGCAGCACGTTTGGGTGAGACTGGTCAAATGTAATCCCCCCATGGGCGTGGCTTGTCAAGGAGCCGGCGTGGAGTTGGAATGGAGTGTAAAAAATGCACAATATCACTGCTGAATCATCAATAAATGATAAAAACTCCAGCGAGATAGATAGTTTTTATAGAAAAAGAAGTATTTTTGCATCATGAAAGCAAGTATGAATTGGATACTTAAAACTGTCATAGCGTGTGTGATGGCTGTCGGAATACAGGCAGCCGGAGCCGCTGAAAAGCGATTCACACTGGTGATAGATGCTGGTCACGGGGGCAGGGATGCCGGTGCCCTGGGAAACTATTCCAAGGAAAAGACCATCAATCTGAATGTGGCGCTTGCTTTTGGCAAACTGGTGGAGCAGAACTGCCCCGACGTCAAGGTGGTATACACCCGAAAGTCGGATGTCTTTGTTCCCTTGCACGAAAGGGCTAACATTGCCAACAAGAACAAGGCCAACCTCTTTGTGTCCATACATACCAATGCCCTGCCCAAGGGAAAGCGCAGCAGAGGGCTGGAGACGTACACCCTGGGTATGCACCGCGCGGGTGACAACTTCGACGTGGCAAAGCGCGAGAACTCGGTTATCCTCATAGAGAATGACTACAAGCAGCACTACGAGGGCTTTGACCCGCGTTCGTCCGAGAGTTATATCATGTTCGAATTTCTGCAAGACAAGAATATGGCGCAGAGTGTAGAACTGGCACGATTGGTGCAGAAGAACACGTGTTCCACCGCGCAGCGGACGGACAAGGGGGTCAAGCAGGCGGGATTCCTGGTTTTGCGCGAGACATCCATGCCCAGTTGTCTGATAGAACTGGGGTTCATCACCACTCCCGACGAAGAGGATTATCTGAATTCTACCAAGGGCGTGCAGGCTTTAGGAAAGGGTATCTATCAGGCTTTCGTTGCCTATAAGCGCAAGTATGCCAAGGGGTTTACCATCCCTTATAAACCCGGTGCCGACGAAGCCGACGGGCAGATGGAAAAGGATGCGGAAAAGGATGCAGAATCCGACAGGGTTTCTGAAGAATCATCCGATAAGCCATCCGATAAGTCATCTGATAAGCCATCCGACAAATCCTCCGATAAGCCCTCAGGAAAACTAACGTCTTCTGCTGAACCACAGAAGGAATCGCCGCAGGAAAAACCTGCCGTGACAGACGACGGCGAGGAACCCGTCTTCAAGGTGCAGATATTGGCAAGCGGCAAAGCGTTGCGTTCGGACAATGCCCAGTTCAAGGGCGTCAAGGATATTGACAGTTACGAGGAGGGAGGCATGTACAAGTATACCATCGGTTCGTCTGTCAACTACAATGAGATATACCAGTTGCGCAAGCAGCTGCTCGGAAAGTTTCCACAGGCTTTCATCATTGCCTTCAAGAACGGAAGCAAGACAAATGTGAACGAGGCGATACGTGAATATAAGCTCAACAAAACCCGCAGGCAGAGGGGGAAATAAATGTTGCGGCAGTAACGAAGAATAATAACTACGGTGGGAACAGACAGGACACCCGCCTTTAACAAATATCGAAGTATGAAAATTTTCAGCAAAGAAGTACAGATAGCCCTCGTAGCAGTGGCTGGGGTGGTTGTTCTCTTCATCGGTTTGCAGTTCCTCAAAGGGCTGAATGTCTTTGCCAACAGTAATGTTTATTACGTGGCATTCAAGGATATCAGTGGGTTGTCGGCATCAAGCCCCGTCTATGCCAATGGTTATAAGGTGGGAGTGGTCAGAGGAATCAACTACGACTATACAGGCAAGGGACACATCATTGCCGAGGTTGACCTGGACAGGGAGATGCTCGTTCCCGTAGGGTCTCATGCCGAGATCTCCTCCGACTTCATGGGGAATGTGAAAATGAATCTCATTCTTTCCGACAATCCCTTGCAGCGAATGTCGGCCGGAGATACCATTCCCGGAGGACAGAGCACGGGATTGATGGAAAAGGCTGCCACCATGATGCCTACCTTGGAGAAGATGATGCCCAAGATGGACAGCATTCTTGCCAGCTTGAATGCATTGCTCGCCGACCCTGCCATTGCACAATCCCTGCATCATGTCAATGAGGTGACGGGCAATCTGGTTACCACCACCAACGAGGCTAATCAGCTGCTGGCACAACTCAATGCACAGGTGCCCGCCATGTTGGGAAAGACCAACCAGATTCTCGATGAGACCAGCCAGCTGACAGGACAGCTCAAGGACATCGACGTGGCAACGACCATGGCGAAGGTGAACAGCACGCTGGATAACGTCGAAAACCTGACCGCACGACTCTCCAGCAAAGAGGGGACACTGGGATTGCTGATGAGCGACCCGCAGCTTTATTACAACCTCAGTTCTACCATGGGAAGCGCAGACTCCCTGCTCAAGGATTTGAGGCTGCATCCCAAACGCTATGTGCATTTCTCACTCTTTGGAAAAAAGGACAAGTAATCAACATCATCGCTTAATTTAAATTTAATATAAATTGCCAATGCCAGGGTATTTTTTACACTTAAACGTGTGGAAAGTCCTTTGGCATTGTTTATTCCGTCAAGGATGAGGATGAAAAACGGAGATGGCGAGGGAATCCTGATTTCCATTTTAAAAGTCTTGTGAATCAGAATGTTTTAAAAGACAAAACGGGAGCACTGATGCTGGAAAGGAACAATGAACATAAGCTCCCAAATAATAGTAGGTTAGCTCCTCTTCTCCCCCTGACAGCTCCCATCGCCGATTTGTGCAATTCAAAAAAAAGAGCGAAATTTGCACTGAAAAACTAATGAACGATACCGTAAATGACTAACAAATATCAGGCTCTTTGGGGCGAATGTCTTGAAATCATCAAGCATAATGTCACAGAGCAGCAGTTTAAAACATGGTTTGCACCCATCATCTTTGAGTCCTTCTCTGAAGAGAACAGGACCTTGTTGGTGCAGGTTCCGAGTCAGTATGTATACGAGTACTTGGAGCAATACTATGTAGGATTGCTGGGAAAGGTGCTGGAGCGTTGCTTCGGTGCCAGAGTCATTTTGCGCTATCGTGTCGTGGTTGACAAGACCAACAACATCTCGCAGGACGTAGAGGCTGAATATACTCCAGCCATCGATACGCCTGCTCCCAGAAGCAGGGCCAACGAGGCTCCCTCGCTGTTGGATGCCGCTGTGCCACAGGATATTAACCCCCAGTTGGACATCCACAAGACATTTAATAATTTCATAGAAGGAGTCAGCAACAAGTTGCCTCGAACGGTTGGTCTTTCCATTGCTGAACATCCCGGAAAGTCTACTTTCAATCCTTTCTTCATTTACGGACCTTCCGGCTGTGGCAAGACCCACCTCATCAATGCCATCGGTATACGATGCAAGGAGATTTATCCGCGTAAGAGGGTGCTCTATGTCAGTGCACGTCTGTTTCAGGTACAGTTTACGGATGCCGTCAGGCAAAACCGTACCAACGACTTTATCAACTTCTATCAGTCGATAGACGTGCTTATCGTGGATGACATTCAGGAATGGGCTACGGCAGTGCGTACGCTCGACACCTTCTTCCATATCTTCAACCACCTCTTCCGCAACGGAAAGCAGATTATCCTGGCAAGCGACCGGCCGCCGGTGGACCTTCAGGGCATGAAAGACCGTCTGCTGACACGTTTCAGCTGCGGATTGATAGCCGAGTTGGAGAAGCCTAACGTCGAGCTGTGTGTGGAAATACTGAAAAGCAAGTGTCGTCGTGACGGCCTGAAGATTCCCGAGGATGTCATCCATTTCATTGCACAGACAGCCAATGGAAGCGTGCGTGACCTGGAGGGCGTCATCAATTCGCTGCTCGCCTATTCGGTGGTTTACAACTGTAACATCGACATGCGTCTTGCCGAACGTGTCATCAAGCGTGCCGTCAAGATTGACAACAAGCCGCTTACCGTCGATGACATCCTGGAGACGGTATGCCATCATTACAATGTTACCCAGCAGAACGTGTTTAGCAGAAGCCGAAAGCGTGAGTACGTGATGGTCAGACAGATATCCATGTATTTCGCGCAGAAATATACCAAGATGCCTGCTTCGCGCATAGGACAGCTGATTGGAAACCGCGACCACAGCACCGTCATTCACAGCTGTTCGACGATTGAGAAACGCCTCAAGGTGGACAAGGGATTTGAGGAGGAACTGAACAGCCTTGAAAACGCGTTCAAACTGAAGAAGGATGAATAAGTTGTAGCTTTTTTTGAACTCGACGAAGCAGACAACGTGTTCGAGCGTTACAACGTTACAGTAAAAAATAACAGGATGTATTCAATTGCTGGATACATCCTGCTTTTTTTATGGGTTTGTTTACGGTAGTAATTGTCAGAACCCACCTTTACAAATACGATTCTCTCCAATCAGAAATGGAACATCGCACCGGCAATGACCCAGCATCCCGGTTGCTCGACGTTTCCGTAATCTACGTATTTCTTGCCGAAGATATTGTTTGTTTCCAGATAAAGACGGTAGCGAGACGACTGCCAGTTGAGGCGCGCATCGAAAAGCGCATAGGGCTGATACAGGCATGTATTGCCGTTGACATCGGTATAGGTGCCGGTACGTTCCTGAAAACGATAGTTCACGCCCATGCCCAACTGTCGCCAAAGATGCAGTTGCAAGCCTGCCACCACTTTGTGACGCAGATACTCCAGAGTGTACTTGCTCTCTAAGTTGGGATAGTCTTTCTTGTCTTGATGGATGTATTGGTATGCCACGTTGAAATGCTCCAGTACATGCTGGGAAGGCAGCAGCTGACGGAAGTCGATGTTCGACGACAGCTTCACGCCCGTAGCGTCAATCTTGGTGAAGTTGACCGACTGCCAGGGGGCGTCTGCTCCCTCGTCCGTAGGGCGAATCCAGTCAATCAGGTTCTTGCAATGGTTATAATAGACAGATGCCGACACCTCCATGCCACGGGAAGCATACTTGACGCCACCTTCTACGGACGACAGCTCTTCGGGCTTCAGGTACTTGTCTGCCCGATGGCCGCCCACGGAGTAGTAAAGCTCGGTGACGGAAGGCATTCGCAACGACGTATTCCACGAAGCAAAGATCTTCCAGTCGTTTCCTATACGGTAGCTGGCGTCTGCACCGGGGTAAATACGCATGTTCATGTGGTTCCAGGAGTTTTTAACGGCTACGAAACCCGCAGAAAGGGTGAAGCGGTCGAGGATGATGTTATGTTCAAACATCAGGTTGATGTTCGTACGGTTGATGCCGTATTCGTAATATCTGTCCGTGCCGTTGATATGATGGGGCACGTCGAGCGGCTCTCCCAGGTTGCCGCTCACCAAGTCCTCATTGCGCAGCTCGGCACCGATGGCTGTACGGCCGAGAACCCAGTCGAAATAGCCATTCAGATTCAAGCCAAAGACATCATAACGGTGGTAGTTGAAGGGCACTTTGGAGGCTTCTCCGCGGAAATACTCAAAGCGGTCCTCGCCATGGTTCCAGTAGATGCTCGGCTTCAGACGGAAAGCACCTGCCTTGTTCTCGGCTTGCAGGGCAGTGAAGGTCTTTAGGGTATGCTCGAACTGGTCGTCAGAGCCTACACCATAGAAGGTGTTCGAACCATAGTCCTTGACGCTGATGCCGGCATGCCATCTCACGCCCACCCAAGCGTCGTTGTAGTTGCCCTGATAGAATGCCTTGCCGCCTTCGTAGTCGGCGTTGAGACCCCCGGCCTTGTTCCTGCTGTAACCGTCGCTACGCGTATAGCTGGCGGAGAGCTGGTTGTTCCATGCACCTCCGGAAACGTTCGCCCTTGCTCCTGCTGAAAGATAGCCGTAACTGCCTCCCTCGACATGCACGTCGCCACTGCTCGACTGGGGTGTCTTGGTGACAATGTTGATGGCTCCTTGCAGCGACGAGGCTCCGTAAACCCTTCCGGCAGGACCTTCCAGCACCTCGATGCGTTCTATCTCGCTGATGTCAACGGGATAGTCAAAGGCATTGTGGCCTGTCTGGGGGTCGCAGATGTTGATGCCATTCAACAGAATGGCTACCTGCTCCTGGTTGCCTCCCCGGATAGTGATGTCTGTCTGTGCTCCAATGGGACCGCGCTGACGGACATCAATGCCGGCGACATACTTCAACAAGTCGTTAATACTTTGTACTGGAGCCGCCTGGATGGCTTTCCTGTCCAGTACTGTTACCATTCTCACGGTCTGACTCTGGGTCAGGGGCGCCCTCGTTCCGGTGATGCTCACCTCGTCGAGTGTCAGCTCACGGTCTGTCTTGGTGGAGATGCTGTCTTTTCTCAGCGGTTCCACGCTCACTCCGTCTGCCTTGGCATAGGTGAGCGTTGCCACGCTGAGTGTGCCGATGAGCACCTCGCGACCCAAACAGTTGAAGAGCGAATAACCCTTACGTCCAAAACGTTTGAACACAAGAGCCTGACGCCTGTTTGAATTGTTTTTGTACTTCATAAATGTTTTTAATGTCTAAAAAGTCTTGCCCATAGGCAAAACGGCTCCAAAGGTAATAAAAATTAAGTGAAAAATGAACGACTTTCAAAGTTATTTAGTAACTTTGCCTTCGAAATAAAATACCATTATCTACGAACCGAATAATTTTGTCTATTTATAGCCTAAAATTAATTATCTATTTTTTGACTGATACTTATGAAGAAGATAGCCTGTTTACTTTTGGGGCTTGCGTCATTGACCGCAGGTCATGCCCAGCCTTTGCAAGTGTGTGATTTTGAACAATACGAAATCGGGACCCAATGGAAGATGTGGCACGTCTATGGAGGCGCTGTCACTTCGACAGCTACCGTAGAGGCTGACCCTGAAAATCCTTCCAACAAGGTGTTGCATGTCGTACTGAAGGAATGGTGCAGTCATCCCACATTCGTACTGCCTACCGATTTGAGAGGGGCGGCGCTCACCAAGCGTTATCCTTCCCTGCGCTGCCGACTGATGCGCAGCAACAGCGACGAACATGCGTGGAAGCAATTTGCCGCCTTCGTGGGAGAGCAGGAGGTTTATCGAGACGAGGGCTATCCCGACCAGGGAGCCGTGGGAGTTTGGCAGACGAGAACATACACGCTTGCACCGGTCACGGACGATAATCAATCTGACTGTCTCCGACTGGGAATACATCATGACAATTCTGACTATTATCTGGACGACATACAGCTGGTGGGCGCTTACGATGACTGCATCACGGGTGAGGACGGAGCGGTGATTGACTATTGCGTCAACAACACCTCCGGCAGCTATACCAATATCGCCGACAATATCTATATTCCTGCCAACCAGTCGCTCAGTGTACGCACTTCGCGCTATACCGAATGGACGGGAAAAGTGATGGGAGAGGGAAGGCTGGACATCTACTCCGGAGGTGAACGTACGTATTTGGGCTCCTTGGCGAGCAAGGGTTCTGCTTGGCCCGATTGGAGTGGGATGAGCGGAGAGGTGCATCTCTATCCCTACAAGGAGATGGTGGGCAACTGCGGCTTTTATGGCGTGATTGTCAATAGCGGTACATTCCAGCCAGAGAACGTGGATGCATCGAGATACAATTCGCTGCTCGCAGACAAGAAGCTGGTGGTTCACGACGGGGCTACCATGTCGGTGGAATCGGGCACGAGAGGCATACGCATCGGTGAGCTGCAGACGGAAGTGGGCAGTATGCTGGGTGGTTACTATAAGAAAAGCTCTGCCAAGTCTTATTATATAATAGGTGGCAAGAACACCGACTGTCTGTTGGCAGGAAAGATTGGCAATCTGGCCGACGGCAATCAGGTAGGACTGATCAAAGAGGGCAAGGGCATCTGTCATATCTTGGGTACAGACAACCGTATCGATGCCGGCATTCGCCTGCTGGCTGGAACCCTTTGGATAGAGAATGATGCTGCTGAAGTGAGAGAGGCTAAGAAAAGCGGCGCTACGGGAGCAGCGGGAACCATCGTCGTGTATAAGGGTGCCGTCATGGGAGGTATCGGTTCGGTGGCTGCTTCCACCGAGTTGTATGGACGACTGATGCCCGGAACCGACGGATGTGGCATCCTTTGCATGGAAGATGCAACGTCGGATGCCGCTGAGGTTTGCCTGAAACTGCATCCCGAGGCAAATATCGTTTGTAGAGTGAAGAGTGCGGAGGAGTATGCTTCGTTGCAACTCAGAGGCTCCCTGGAACGCAATCAGAAGACCCAAGACTTTGAAGACTCTGAACGTATGCCACGACTGACCATCGCCCTTGCTGCTGATGCCCGTCTGGCTGTAGGAGACGAGCTGACACTGCTCTCGGCTACCAGAAAAGTGGGTGACGACTGGCAGCTGGACATCCGCTATCCCAAGGCTTATACCTGGGTGGTTGAACAGCGTGAGGGAACAGACGGAAGTCTCAACGTCGTCGCTCGTGTCAGCGCATTGGAGTATAGCGGACAGGGCGACGTAGAGGAGGATGAAGATGAGAATGCAGGAGAAGGTGGTTACCCCGATGACGACTGGACGGCAGACATGAGCGATGACACTCCGCTGCGTGAATATGCCGAGAAGCTGGGCAAGCACATCGGTGTGGCAGCGGCTTCATACCGCTACGATTGCAGCCTCTCAACGGGACCGGCAGGTATCGTAGGGCAGGAGTTCAATATGGTGGTGGCAGAAAACGAGATGAAGTTTGATGCCACAGAACCCAATCAGAATGACTTTAACTTCGGGGGGTGTGAAAATATCATGTCACTTGCCGACCGCAACAAACAGCTGGTAAGAGGACATACCCTCGCATGGCATTCGCAGGTGCCGGCTTGGGTCAGTCAGGATGGAAAGAAGAACAATCACGGATATACACGCCAGCAGTTGCTGGATATTCTGAAGAACCACATAGACAGGTTGGTGGGACAGTATAAGGGACGCATACATGAGTGGGACGTGTGCAACGAGGTGCTCGATGACGACCAGAGCATCGTGCGCTCCAATCCTTCTGCCTATCAGCTGCGCCCCTCGATATGGGCAACATATATCGGAGAAGATTTCATTGATTCTGCCTTCGTATGGGCACATCGGGCTGACCCCGAAGCCAAGTTGTATATCAACGAATACGGAGCTGAAATGATGGGCGGAAGCAAGTCGGAAGCTTATTTCAACCTGATCAAGAGGTTGCAGAAATCGGGCATTCCCATTGATGGATGCGGCTTGCAATGCCACTTCACTACGGGAGAACTGGACACCCTGAAGCTGGAAAAGAACATTCGTCGCTACGCTGAATTAGGGCTCAACTGCATCATCACTGAGCTGGATATAGCGCTCGCCAATCCCTATGCTGCGGATGCCTTGGAGACACAGGCAAAGGAATATGGGGCGATAACCCGAGTGTTCTTGCGCAATGACAACTGTCCCTCGATGCTTGTCTGGGGTATTGCCGACCATTACTCATGGCGTCAGAACCAGCCTCTGCTTTTCAACAGTTCGCTCGAACCCAAGCCTGCTTATTATAATGTACATGCACAGATGCGCAAGGCTGCCGAAGCGACCACTGCCATACATGCTGCTGAAGCCGACAGAAAGGGTGGACAGCTGACCAAAATCGTCAGATACAACCTGCTGGGGCAAGCTGTCAGTCAGCCCGCAGGTTTGGTCATCGAGCGGCGCCATTATGACAATGGCAGTGTCAAGGTGGAAAAAAGAATCTATGAATAATGGAGTGTGGTTTGTCACCACACGTCGCATTGCTGTCGCTCCGCACTCTCAGGAAGCGTCGTGGGCAGCAGCTCGCCGTTGACCAGACAATCTGTAAAGGTACAGCGTTGGGTCTGGTAAAGGTAATGGGCGTGTGGTGACGAACCTACGGCAAAGTGGCTCACCTCTATGTCACGGATGGGCTCAGTGGCATTGCCGTCAAAATAAATGGCATACGCATCGGCTGAACGGGCTTCGACGTTACGGATGCGGAAATGAGAATAGCGGGCAGGGAAGTTTCCTCCGCGATAACCAAAATAATTGGTTTCAAATCTTAATACGGCTCCTGCGGCATGACCGATGCGGATGGAATCAATGAATACGTTTTCAATGAAACCGCCACGGTCGAGATTCGACTTGAAAAGCAGGGCATTCTTTACGTCCCCTATCTCGATGTCGGTCATATAGACACCACGTACGCCTCCCGACATTTCAGAACCGATACATAATCCATTGCACTTGCTGAAGAAACGGCAACGGCGGATGACTATGTCCTCAGAAGGACGAGCCACACGCCTGCCGTCGGCATCGCGCCCCGACTTGATGGCTACGGCATCGTCGCCTGTCCTGAACGTGCAGTCTTCTATCAGGACACGGCGGCTGGATTCGGGGTCACAGCCGTCATTGTTGGGAAAGTGAGAATCGATGGTCACTTTCCTGACTGTCACGTCTTCGCAATAGAGGGGGTGTATGCACCAGAAGGGACTGTCCCTGAGGGTGATGCCTTCGATGAGTACGCGCTTGCAGTCTTTGAACTCAAGGGCGCAGGGACGTAGGCGAGTGCCTTTGCCAAAGACACGTTCTGAAACGGGAACAAGGTCGTCTCCCATCTGTCGAAGACGGTTGACATCAGGCATTTCCAACGTCTCTCCATGAGTGCCATGGATGTTTTCCTCAAACTCGCCGGTGTCGGCAGGCATTCCCCATTTGGCCATCACCGAACCGTTGGCATGGATGGTTGCATTGCCTTCGCCCGTAATGGCTATGTCCTCTTGATGCTCAGCATGGATCATCGACGAGCGACCATAGAGTTCGGTTCCCTCCCATCGGGTTGCCACCACAGGCAGATAGGCATCGGGGTCGGAGGAGAAAAGCAGCGTGGCTCCATCCTTCAGATGCAGCCGGACATGGCTCTTCATCTCCAACGGACCGTCCATGAAGTATTCGCCCGCATGAAGGATGACAGCACCGCCACCGATAGCAGAGATGCTGTCAATCACTGTTTGCAGGAGGGCTCGTTGGGCATGGTCACGGGGGTGTCCTGACAGAGGTGTCAGTGTGGTAAGACGTTCAGGTATCTTCACCGCTTGCACACTGTTGGCGATGAGGCCTGCTTGTCGCCCGTCATCGGTGAATCGCTCGACAGTGGCTGCCGTTTGTGCCAGTCCTATGAAAGGAACGAGGGGCAGAAGCAGAGACAGTAAGCGTTTCATTTCTTCTGTTGCTTGTCACTCCACTTCTGCAGACGCTTGTATTCCTTCTTGGTAAGACGCAGGAAAGAGCCATGCTGAGGACCATTGACACCCTGGATGTCAACGGGGTCGCTGAAGTTGCGCATGTTCTTGTCTGCCTTGCAGATGCGATAGTGTTTGGGCTTGGAGGAATACTCGATATATCCGATTCGCCACGTGTCGTCACCGGCCAGCTGGAAGGCTGATACTCCCTCGCATTTCTTGTTGCCCTCAAAGTTGATGTAGTCGTCATCTACCGGCTGACTCCAGGGACCCGTCAGTGAAGGGGCGGTAGACGTGAAAAGACCCGGCTTGCCGCCTTCTTTCTTGATCATCATGTGATAAAGTCCGTCGGTGGTCAGATAGTTGATGTCGGCATCGATGGTGGCATAGCCCCAGTCGAAAAGCAACCTGGGTTTGGTGAGCTTCGTAAAGCTTTCGTCGGCATAAGAGTAGTACATGCGGTCATACTTTTCTTCTGCCCTGTTCCACAGTGAGTAGTAGATAAAGTAACCGCCCTTCTTGCCATCGCTCCATACGAAGGTGGGGTCCCAGAAAATCTGAGGAGCCCAGACGCGATTGACGGTTGACCAGTCTTTGTAGACATCCGGTGATTCGGGGTCGCAGAAGATGCCGGGACCTTGACGGAAGTCGAATGTCACCGACTCCCAGTGAATCAGGTCTTTGCTTCGATAGAGGTCCATGCCGTAGTTGTCCCAGACGTGGCTCTTGCGCACGCACATGTCGGTAGTGACCATCAGATAACCCTTGGCATCATGAGTGCGGCATACGTAGGCATCGCGAGTGCCGCCTTCGATACGGGCATGTTCGGACGGCGAGAAGATGCTGTCGCCGTTAATCAGGTCTTCATAGTGCAATCCGTCACGACTCAAGGCATAAGCTGTCCATTCGCCTCGGTCGCTCATGTGACAGTAAAGATAACCGTAATCGCCCACTTGAGGGTTTTGTGCCATGCCCGTGGCTGGCATACAGACAGCACTCACGGCGAGTGCGCATCGTAATAGTTGTTTCTTCATGTTAATCATATTTCTTTTGTTTGATGTAAATCTGTCTTCATGTAAAAAAAGAGCGGACAGTTCGTGTTTCCAAAGGTTTGTTTGGTTTACAAAGATACTTTATTTTTTCCATCTGTGACCATCAGCAGAAAAATAATTTCAAAAAAAACGAAAAAACTTTGCATGTATGAATAATATTCCCTACATTTGTATCTCGGAAAACAAATTTCATGATTATGATAGACGTAAAAGAAACATTATCCAGTGCCGAAGAGAAGATGGAGATGGGCGTGATGTATCTTGAAGAACAGCTCGCACGCGTTCGTGCAGGACGTGCCAATGTTGCCATCCTCGACGGCGTGAAGGTGGAATCCTACGGAAGTATGGTTCCGCTGAATCAGGTGGCAAACGTTTCAGTGCCAGACCCACGAACCATTGCCATACGTCCTTGGGACAAGAAACAAATACGTGCCATTGAGAAGGCTATCATGGATAGCGATGTAGGCATCACGCCGGAGAACAATGGTGAGATTATCCGTCTGGGTATACCGCAGCCAACGGAGGAACGCCGTCGTGAACTGGCTAAGCAGTGCAACAAGATGGGCGAGAGCACCAAGGTGCAGGTGCGTAATATACGTGCCGACGTGAAGGAAAAACTGAAGAAAGCTATCAAAGACGGACTTTCTGAAGACTTGGAGAAGGATGCTGAAACTGACCTGCAGAAGATTCATGACAAGATGATCAAGAAGGTCGATGAGCTGCTTGCTGCCAAGGAAAAGGAAATCATGACGGTTTAAGTAGAAAGATACATTTCTCGAAAGTTCTTGCAGCAGAGTATCTGAATGCAAGAACTTTTGATTAAAGCATTCTTAAAACAACAACAGAACAGCAAGAGCATGAAGGGCTTAGTCATCAAGAATACAGGCAGCTGGTATACGGTGAAGACGGATGAGGAGGGAAAGGTGATAGATTGTAAAATCAAGGGAAATTTCCGCTTGAAAGGCATCAGAAGCACCAATCCTGTAGCTGTGGGAGACCGCGTTGAGGTGGTGCCTAATCAGGAGGGAACGGCATTTATCACGCGCATAGAAGACCGCACGAACTATATCATACGCAAATCGCCGAATCTTTCCAAACAGAGTCATATCATCGCCGCCAATGTTGATCAGGCTGTCTTGGTGGTTACCGTCAACTATCCACAAACGAGTACTACCTTCATCGACCGTTTTCTGGCTTCGGCAGAGGCTTATCGTATCGAGGTTATACTGGCTTTTAACAAGACCGACTTGTTGAGTTCCGAGGAACTGCATTATCAGGAAATGATGATGCAGCTCTACGATACCGTCGGCTATCGATGTCTGGCGCTCTCTGCGGCGCGGGGAGACGGCGTCGACAAACTGATGGAGATGCTCCAGGGAAAGATTACCGTGCTCAGTGGTAACAGTGGAGTGGGGAAGTCGACCCTCATCAACAGCTTGCTTCCGGGAGCCAACCTGAGGACGGCTGAAATCAGCGATGCCCATAATACGGGTATGCACACCACCACCTTCAGTGAGATGCTGTCGCTGCCACAAGGAGGCTATCTGATAGATACTCCGGGAATCAAGGGATTCGGAACTTTTGATATCGAACCCGAAGAACTGACCAGCTATTTCAAGGAGATATTCCATTTCTCTCGCGACTGTCGGTTCAACAACTGCACACATACACATGAACCAGGATGTGCCGTAAGAAAAGCTGTGGACGAACATTTTATCGCCCAAAGCCGTTACCAGTCTTATCTGAGCATGCTTACAGATAAGGACGAGTCAAAATATCGCGAGGCATTCTGAATCTCACCATGGCGTCATTTATCTGAACTTCAGCTTGGTTTCATTTCATCTGAAGCCTTTCGCGTTATTCCATCCCTCCAAGCTCTTTCTTGATGCTTATCAGTTCGTCACGCACGGCTGCAAGGCGTTCCAATACCTCGGCTGTCTTGTCGGCTCCTCCTCTGTTTGACTGAAGTATCTTTTTGGCGGCTGCCAACTTGAATCCTCTCACCTTCACAAGATTGTGGATGAGACGAATCTGGTCAATCTCTTTCTCAGAATATTGTCTTACTTTGCTCGGACCCTTGGTCTTGGGTTTGAGCATCGGGAACTCCTGTTCCCAATAGCGAAGTGTACTCTCGTTGAGGCCGAACATCTCTGCCACCTCGCTGATGGAGTAGTACAATTTCAGGTTTTTATCCAAATTTAGTGCCATTTCTTTATCTCCTTTT
>CAMAHD010000036.1 GCA_945834405.1 uncultured Prevotella sp.
AATTCCCTTTTTCAACACCTGTCGCTGACAATTGCCGTACAAACACCGTCCTTTTCAACTCGCAGAAGTGCCGAAGTGAATTACACCTTATTATATATATAGGAGGAATGAACAGAACCCACCTGTACGCTCCGTGAAGAACGGGCATTGTCAGCATGGCATGAATGTTTTGTGAAAATAAATGCGAAAATGCTTTTCACTTTCCATTATTTTCATTACTTTTGCAATCAGATAGAGTTGCACTTCAGCCATGTGACAACACTACTTGATAGCGTTGCCCCTCAGCAATAAGACAACACAATAACATGACCAAAATATCATATCATGAAGAAGAAAATCCAATTCAGTCTCGTCTATAGAGATATGTGGCAGTCCTCAGGGAAATTCCAACCCAGAAAGGACCAGTTGGAGCGTATAGCACCTGCCATTATTGACATGGGTTGCTTCGCTCGCGTGGAAACCAACGGTGGAGCTTTCGAACAGGTAAACCTCCTCGCAGGAGAGAATCCTAACGATGCTGTCAGGGCGTTCTGCAAACCGTTCAACCAGGTTGGCATCAAGACACACATGCTCGACCGAGGCCTGAACGCCTTGCGTATGTACCCCGTGCCCGATGATGTGCGACAGCTGATGTATCAGGTGAAACATGCACAGGGCGTAGACATCCCCCGCATCTTCTGCGGACTCAACGACGTAAGAAACATCATCCCCAGTATCAAATGGGCTGCTCAGGCTGGCATGACACCGCAAGCCACTCTCTGCATCACCAGCTCGCCCGTACATACCGTCGAGTATTACAGCGCCATCGCCGACCAGCTGATTGCTGCCGGTGCTCCCGAAATCTGTCTGAAGGATATGGCTGGCATCGGACAGCCTGCCATGCTCGGAGCATTGACCAAAGCCATCAAGACCAAACATCCCGACGTCATCATACAGTATCACGGACATTCAGGGCCCGGACTCTCCATGGCATCCATCCTGGAGGTATGTAACAATGGTGCGGATATCATCGACACTGCCATCGAGCCGCTGAGCTGGGGTAAGGTACATCCCGACATCATCTCCGTGCAGAGTATGCTCAAGAACGAAGGCTTCGACGTGCCCGACATCAACATGACGGCTTACATGCACGCCCGTTCCCTCACGCAGGAGTTCATCGATGACTGGCTCGGCTATTTCATCAATCCTCAGAACAAACACATGTCGTCGTTGCTCCTCGGATGCGGACTGCCGGGAGGTATGATGGGTTCGATGATGAGCGACCTCGGCGGCATCCACGCTGTCATCAACAAGCTGCGCGTCAAGAAAGGCGAACCCGAACTGAATATCGACGACATGCTCGTCAGACTCTTCGACGAAGTGGCATACGTTTGGCCCAGGGTGGGCTATCCTCCACTCGTCACTCCTTTCTCCCAGTATGTGAAGAACATCGCTCTGATGAACCTGCTCACTATCGAACAGGGTAAGGGACGCTTCGTGATGATGGACGACTCCATGTGGGGCATGATACTCGGCAAGAGTGGAAAGGTGCCCGGAAGCATCGACCCCGAACTGGTGGAACTGGCAAAGAAGCAGAACAGAGAGTTTACTGACGAAGACCCGCATACGCTCATCCCCAACGCCCTGGAGGGATTCAAGAAGGAGATGGCAGACAATGGATGGGAACTGGGACAGGACAACGAGGAACTCTTCGAACTGGCCATGCACCCCGAACAGTATCGCAACTACAAGAGCGGACAGGCTAAGAAGAATTTCCTTGCCGACCTGCAGAAAGCCAAGGATGCCAAGCTCGGAAGCAGTCTTACACCCGAACAGCTCTCAGCCTTCAAGCATGCCAAGGCAGATGCCATCACGGCTCCCGTGGCAGGACAGGTTTATTATGAGTTCAGCGGCGAGGGTGAGTGTGCTCCTTGTCTGGAGCCTTTCGTCGGACAGGAATATCAGGAGGGAGATACCTTCTGCTACATTCAGGCTCCTTGGGGCGAGATCGTACCTATTCCTTCTGCCCTTGGTGGCAAGCTCGTTGAAGTGGCTGCCAAGCAGGGTGCCAAGGTGCGCCGTGGAGATAACCTGGGATGGATAGAGAGAAAGGCCGAATGAATCCCGACAGTTATGGACAGACAGATTGACAGCCTGCAGATTATCGACCAGTTTTATCCTGACGACAACGAGCTGAAGCAGCTGCTGCTGAAACACAGCCACGACGTTGCCGACAGGGCTTTGGATATAGTGCGTCGGCATCCTGAATGGGGTGCCGATGCCCACTTTGTGCGCCATGCTGCCATGCTCCACGATATAGGTATCTTCCTGACCGATGCTCCGGGTATTCACTGCCATGGCAAAGAACCCTATATCCGTCATGGCTTGTTGGGAGCTGCCCTCTTGCGAGAGATGGGGTGGGAGGCTTATGCCCGAGTATGTGAAAGGCATACCGGTGCCGGCATTACACTTGCTGATATTGATGCCCGCCAGTTGCCCTTGCCTCGTCAGGACTTCCTGCCCGAAACGATAGAAGAACAGATCATATGCTATGCCGACAAGTTCTTCTCCAAGTCACATCCCGAAAGGGTCAAGACCATCGAACAGGCAGAAAAGAGCCTCGCCAAGTTTGGTGACGAAGGGGTGAAGCGTTTCCGTCATTGGACAAAGATGTTTGCCTGATGGCTGATGAAACAAAAGCATTAAGTGTCGAAAGTACAATTTTGCTATGCCGACATGTTAAATTCTTCACATTTTCGCACTGTTATAGATTTTTAACAAGTCCGAATCATCCATTAAAAGATTTTATTTGTATTTTTGCATCGTTTCTAACAAACGTGACAGATGCCATGAGCAGTCATCAACTAAAGTCATTGGATGAAAGAAGTAAATAATATTTGAAAAACCTATTTTTTTATTAATAACTAACTAATAATGCTTATGAAAATCTCTAAACTACTCGTATCTGGAGTACTCTTGCTTATGGCAGGAAGTGCGATGGCTGCTGTGGTCGATGGCGTAAGGCAGAAGCCTGTGCCGGAGAAGGCAACCTTCCAGTATGGTGAGACCTACTTTCTCTATAACGTAGGTTCGCAGAAGTATTTCCTTGGTGACAACGACTGGTCTACCCGTGCCTCTGTGGGTGAGACGGGATGGAAGGTTCGTTTCTCTCAGTATGTTGCTGAAGAAGGGGCAGTATGGGATGGCAAGACTGTGCTGTTTGAAGACTCTGTAGAAAATGGCAACAATGCAAAGAAATGGCTGAAGGTTTGGTTCACCACAACTAACGATGCTACTTCAGGCATTCCTTATCTTGATGGGGGCTTGTATACAGACTACAATAATCAGGCCAACTACTATTGGACGATTCTTCCCCAGGCAGACAATATCTATCGTTTTGCTGCCAGTGAATCGAACCCCAACTATCTCACCGATTCTATTCCCAGCCTTGCTAAAGGTCAGGTTTATGTAGGTTTCGATAAGACTCGCGAAGGAGATACCCGTTTGTATGCTTTCTTGAATGATGACAATGCCGTTGACTGGTATTTCGTTACGCTTGATGGCTATAATACAAATCAGACTGCATTGATTATCTATCATGTGGCGCAGCAGTTGAAAGATCAAATAGATCTTGCCAAGGCCAAAGGGGTAGACGTGAATACTTGGACGGCTGTTTACGAGAACGAGGCTTCTACCGAGGAGCAGCTCAAAACTGCTATTGATGAAGTTAAGGCAGCAATCGCCAAAGCCGAGGAAGGTTCTGTAGATGTTAACAATCCTATTGACAAGACCAGTTTGCTTACCAATTCTAGTTATGACAATGGCGATAATTCCGGATGGCAAGGTGATAAACCTGGTTTCGGCTATGGTGCCGCTGAGCATTACAATAAGACCTACAACAGTTATCAGAAGATTACTGGTGCTGCAAATGGCGTTTATGCCCTCAGTTTGCAGGCGTTCTATCGTGCAGGATGGTGTGCCAACTCTTATGAAAACTTCAACAATAAGACCAATGATTTGGCTAAGTTATATGCTGTTTCTGGTCAGGATACCTTAATGACGAGTATTATGAACGCATTTGCCGATGCTCGTGAATCTCGTATTGGAACAGGTTCTGAGATGAACGAGAAAGGTAGTAAAACCGATGGAGGAGAAGCTTTTATCCCCAACGACATGCAGGCTGCTGCTGCCTATTTTGAGGAAGGCCGCTATGCAAACAATACGGTATTCTTTGGTATTGATGACAACGAATTCATGGTAGGTCTGATGAAGACTTCTAAATTGGATGGCGACTGGACTCTGTTTGACAACTGGAAATTGACCTATTATGGAAACTCTGCTGCAGCCTTCCAAAAGTGGCAAAAAGAGGTTTTGGCTGATGCATTCGATACATCTACTATTCCCGAAGGAACGTTGATGACAGTTGGAACGACAGAAGCCTACAATGCGGTATTGACAGGTTTGCAAGATCCTACATCTAAGGAAGAGGTGCTCGCAAACCTCAAGAAGGTGAACGATGCTGCTGATGCTGTCAAGGCTAATATCAATGCTTGGAAGGCATTGAAGGACGCATACGACAAGGCTGAAGCAGTCATCAATGATGCCGACGTAGAAGAAGGTCCTCTGAAGGTAAATCTCGGTGACCTCTGCTGGGCAATTGGTGAGATTCTCGAAGAGCTGACCCTGACTACTGAGGAAGTGGTAGCTAAGACCGAAGAACTGCTGGCTGCTGTTGACGACTGTGTCAAGAACAGTATCAAGGTTGGTGCTGATGTTACTGACAAGTTCCTTGTAAATGCTCGCTATGAGAATGGCTCTACTGGCTGGCAGGGTTCACCCACAGTCAACGGTCCCGCTGACAACAAGTGTGCTGAGAAGTTCAACACCGCATTCGATGTTTACCAGGAAGTAGAGGGCGCACCCGTAGGTGTTTACGCTGTTTCTCTCCAGGGCTTCTATCGTCCCGGAGGTAACGATGTAGCATGGCCTATCTATTCTCAGAACATGGAGTGGCCCAAGTCTACTACCATCTGCGTATACGTCAACAACAACACCTCTCCTCTGATGAATATCTACGACGAGCGTGTGAAGAAGGGCGAACTCTATCTGACAACCGGACTCGTTGGCCCCGCACCTTTCGAGGTTGAGATGGACGGTGGTGCTCAGGATTCTCTGTGGTTCACCAACGATATGACCAACTCGGGTATCGCATTCTCTAATGAAATGTATAAGAGTACTGCCTTCGGTCTCGTTGCTAAGGCTGGCGACAAGCTCCGCATCGGTATCAAGGGTGAAAAAGACAACGCCAACCAGTGGGTATGCTGGGATAACTTCAAGATGGTTTACCAGGGCTACAACGCCGACATCATCGCTCCTGAACTGGAGAAGGCTATCGAGAAGGCTTCTGCTTTCATCGTAGGTGACGAGCCTGCTATGCCTATGAGCAAGACCGCATTCAACCTCCTGAAGACTGCTGTTGCCGCTGGTGTTGCTGCACAGGCTGGTAACGATGGCAAGGCTATGTTCGATGCTCTCGTACTCCTCTTCGATGCTGCTGACAAGGCTACCGCTTCTATCGTTGCCTTCGAGGATCTGGTTGAGAAGGCTACTGCTTTGTATGCACTGACCCAGACTTCTGAAGCTGCCGCTTCTGTCAAGAACGAGGCTATCGCTCTCTATGGTGAGGTGATGGACGGAGTAAACGGTACTACTCTGGAAGACGAAGATGTAGAGGCTCTCTTGGAGAAGATCTCAACCCTGAGCGCACAGCTCCTTGTTCCTGAAAACGTTTCTGACGACAATCCTGCTGACTTCACATCTCTCATGGCTTCTCCAAGCTTCGAGGATGAGAATGGTGCTAACTCTGCCGCTGGTTGGACTGGCGCTACCGGTAGCTTCGGTAACGACGATGCCCAGAAGGGCGCACTGCTCTATGAGTACTATCAGAAGGAGAACGTCAACATGTATCAGGATCTCGTTGGTCTGCCCAACGGTACCTATGAGGTAAGCTGCCAGGCATTCTGCCGCATGGGTTCTTCTGACAACGATAGAGCTGCTTACGAGGCTAATCCCGATACCATCAGCAACGCATACCTCTATGCTGTGGCTGCTGACGTTCAGTACAGTGCAGGTATCGCTCCTATCACTTCAGGCAATATTCCAGAGAAATTCGGTGCCGGTGCTGAAAATGAGATTACCGTCAACGGTGCTACTGCTTACATTCCTAACGATATGGTTTCTACCGGCGCTTACTTCGAGGCAGGCAAGTATAAGACCAGCATCATCGTGAAGGTTACTGACGGCAAGCTCCGCGTAGGTCTCCGCAAGGACACCAAGGTTTCTTCCGACTGGCTGATTGTTGACAACTTCCAGTTGTTCTACTTCGGTGAGAACAGCAACCACAACGCTTCTGGCGACGCGATGGGCATCGAGGGCATCAGCTCTGAGAACGTAGCTAAGGTTGAGTTCTACAACCTGAACGGTAACAAGCTCAACAGCGCTGTCAAGGGTGTCAACATCATGAAGTTGACTCGCAAGGACGGTTCTGTTGTAGTGAAGAAGGTTGTTCTGAAATAAGTTTTCCACTTTTCAGATAACTCTTGAACCATGAACACTATCCGTAAGGATAAACGATAAAAAGTATGGAGCGGGGAGCTTATCCCCACTCCCTACTTTTCACCGTATAAATAGCTTTTCTAACTATCTTACAGATATATTTCTAACTTTCTACCTACTATCCTAAACATGAAGAATCGCTTTCTGACCTCAACCCTGCTGTTGTTGGCAACTCAACTGTCCGTGAATGCACAAGTGACGATGCGTCTTGATGCCTCCAAGAGAGGACCCCTCGTCAGCCCCTATCAGTATGGCCTCTTCTTTGAGGAGATTAACCATGCCGGTGATGGCGGACTGTATGCAGAGATGGTCAGCAACCGCTCCTTTGAGGAAGGAATCGACAATTGGACTGCCGTAGGTTCGGCTTCGCTCAGCAACCGCAATGCTGCCTTGCTCAATGAGGCGCAGGGAAGCTGTCTGCGAATCTTTGCTGCCACGGCTTCGGATGCCAAGCCCGCAGGAGTCATGAACAACGGCTACTGGGGAATGTCGGTACAAAGGGATTCTACTTACCAACTGTCGCTCTTTGCCAAAGGCAACAGTTCTTTTCAAGGCAAAATCATCGCTCGTTTAGTCTCTGAAGACACTAACACCGTTCTCGGTGAATCTTCCCTGCTGGGAGAGTTGGACAACAATGCTTGGAGCCGACTCACTGCCAGCATACGCGCTACAGCAACAGACAAGAAAGCCAAGCTGCAGCTGCTTACCACACAGGCGGGAACCATCGATGTGGATATGGTTTCCCTCTTCCCCTATACTTGGAAGAACAGAACAAACGGACTGCGCCCCGACCTGGCGCAACTGCTCGCCGATACCAAACCTTCCTTCCTCCGTTTCCCGGGTGGATGCTATGTCGAAGGCGAGGGCTCGTACGACAATACATTCCAATGGAAAAAGACCATCGGTCCTGTAGAACAGAGACCGGGACACTATAATCAGAACTGGAGATACCGCTCTACCGACGGACTCGGCTTTGACGAGTATCTGCAACTTTGTGAAGACCTCGGTGCCGCACCCCTCTTTGTGGTGAACATCGGACTCGGACATGGCTTCACCTTCTCGCTCGAAGAAACCAAGGCGTTGGTGCAGGATGCCCTCGACGCCATCGAATATGCCAATGGGGATGCCTCTACCGAATGGGGTGCCAAGCGCATCGCCAACGGACATCCTGAACCCTATCATCTGAAATTCATTGAGATTGGCAACGAGAACTATCAGGCTAACCCTAACCAGCAGAGTCAGGATTATGCCGAACGTTATTACATGTTCTACAAAGCCATCAAGGAGAAATATCCCGAAATCATCACCATCGGTAACGTGGAGGCATGGGGTACAGACTATCCTACCTGGAGAAATGACTATCCCGTAGAACTGGTGGATGAACACTATTACCGCAGCCACAGCTGGATGCGCGACAACTACAATAAATATGATGGTTATCCACGTACCATCGGCATCTATAACGGTGAGTATGCAGCCAATGCTGCCGGCACATACGGCACTTATGGCAATATGAACAGCGCCTTGGGCGAAGCTGTCTATATGTTGGGTATGGAGCGTAACAGTGATGTTTGCCGCATGGCTTCCTTCGCACCCATCTTTACCCATGAGAATGACCCCCGATGGGCTTACGACATGATTCATTTCAATGCTGCCGACCACTTCGTTACGCCTTCGTATTACGTCCAGCAGATGATGGCAAACCATCTCGGTGAACAGAACCTGCTCTGGACGGAAACAGGAAATAGTATCACCCATGAACAGGGAAACAGACAGGTGGGACTCGGTTCATGGAATACCATGGTCACTTATGATGATGTTCTGCTGACGGACCTCAACGGTCATGTCATCGCTACGGATGACTTTGCCGGCAACCTGAACCAGTGGCTCGCAGGAGAAGGCACATGGAACGTCTCCGACGGAGCCTTGACCCAGAAGGCTTATGCAACCAACTGCACCAATATCCTGCAGTTGCCAGCCTCCTCAGAAGGATATATATATAAGGTACGTGCGCGCAAGGATTTTGGCAACGAAGGCTTCCTCATTCTTTTCAACTATCAGGATGCCAACAACTATACCTGGTGGAACCTCGGCGGATGGAACAATACGCAGCATGGTATCGAGAACTGTGTAGAAGGTGGAAAGACGACGCTGACCACGGCAGGTGGCAATATCGAGACGGGTCGCTGGTATGACATTGAGGTGAGGGTAGAAGCCAACAAAGTGACCTGCAAGCTGGATGGAGTTACCATCCATGAGTTTGAGTATGCTGCCAACAAAGCCATTTACCAGAGTGTTCAGATAGACGAGACCAAGGGCGAACTGATACTGAAGGTGGTGAACCCCAACAGCAGTGACGTGACCTTGCAGCTCCTTGCTGACAACATGACACTCGGCGACGGAACAGTCTATCGTTTGGTTTCTGCTTCCGGTACAGACGAGAACACCATGGACGATCCCGACCATGTTAAACCTGTCGAGGAAAGTGTCAGTGCTTCCGACCTGCAGCAACTCCGGATTCCCGCTTATTCTCTCAGTATCTTCCGTCTGAAAGCCGAACATATCGGTGCTGCCGTGGAGCAGAAGTACGAAGCATACGAGAAGGAAGATGAAGGCAAGTTCGGTTATCTCTATGCCCACATGCACACCACACAGGAAATCACCTGCTATGCGCTCAGTCAGAATGCCAACTACTGGCGTGACCTCTTTGACAGCAAAGAGGTGTTTGACACCAAGAAATATACCTATACGGGTGGTATGCGCGATGCTTTCGTTTACCGTACTCAAAGCGGCAAGTTCATGCTCGCAGGTACGGACATGACCTCGCGCCTCGGATGGACCAGCAACCACCGTATGACGTTCATGATCTCAAACGACTTGGTTCACTGGGATAAGTGGATTTCCATCGACCTGGAATCCCCAGAAAATCTCAAGGCGCTCGGACTGGACAATGCCGACGATATGACAGCGGCTTGGGCTCCACAGATCCTCTTCGACCCCGTGACAGAGAAATACGTGCTCTATTACAGCGTAGGTTTTCCCGACAGACACCGCATCTACTACTCTCTCATCAATGAGGACTTGACAGGACTGACCGAACCCCGCGTGTTCTATGACCCCGGCTTCGACGTCATTGACGCTGACATCGTATGGAATGACGTGGACAAGCAATATACCATGATTTTCAAGAGAGAGGGAGACCGAGCACTGAGCATGGCGGTGGCTGACCATCTCGTGCCTACGGGCGATCATACCACAGGCAGTTGTCAGTGGACCTTGGTGCAAAACTTCGGCATCGACGAACCGGGACAGAGCATTGAAGCTCCCTCGCAGTTCAGATACATCGGCAATACTACTTGGAAGTTGGGCTATCAGAAGTACAGTAATGGTTACAACTACCGACTGATGGACTTAGACGAGCACGGACGTAATCCCAAGAACAGAATGGATATTCAGGGCAAGCTGGCTGCACAGCATGGCTCTTACCTGAAGCTGACCGAACGCGAATACCGTCATTTAGAGGCTTGGGAGCGCGTGGTGAACATGCTGGCAGATGCCAAGGTGCTGGCGGCTACCATGCCTAACGAACAGCTGACGGCAGCTATCCATCTGGCAGAAAAGGCACTGTCTGACAATGGGGCTACCTTTGATGAGAATGAGAAAGCCATGCAGGAGGCAGACAAAGCTCTGGCAGAAGCAGTAGACACTTCCGACCTGCGCACCTTCCTCTTGGACAAGGCAAGGGCAGGGGAGGAGGTCGACCTGACTCCCATCCTCACCAATGCCGACTTTTCTCAAGGAGCACAGGGGTGGGACTGTAATCCCGGATTCACCCAGGCTAACGGAAAAGTAGCCGAATACTGGAATACCAACTTCAGCTTCAAGCAGCGCGTAGAAGGATTGCCCAAGGGCGATTATGAAATGACGGTGCAGGCTTTCTTCCGTATGGCAGATATCAACACCTCATTGGATGCCATGGCTAAAGGGACCTATCAGCTGAATGCTTTTTGCTATGCTGCCAATGTCGAGACTCCCGTGATGAGTCTGTACGACAGTTCCGTTGAGGGATATACCTCTTCACCCTATACCTATCCCGACAATGTGTCGGCTGCCGACTATGCCTTCAATACCCTCGGACAGTATGTCAATACCCTGCGTTTCACCCTTGGTGAGGAGCAGGATGTCGTGTTTGGTATCTATAAAGAGAATTACAATTACAGCGACTGGTGCTGTTTTGATAACTTCAGACTCCGTTTCCTCGGAAACACCAACGGCATCAGTGACCTTCGACAGCAGACAGCAGAAGCTGACGCTCCTCTTTACAACCTGATGGGACAAAGGATGAGCACTGCCACTCCCTATCAGGGCATCGCCGTGAAGAAGGGAAAGAAATACTTTCAAGACAAGAAACAGTAGTTATCAATTACTATATATCCAAAAGAAATAAGAATTAATAATTAACTAATAACTAACTTTATGAATTCAGAAACGGTGAAACATTGGGGCTTCAAACCCTTGTTCGCAGTATCACTCATGGCAGGTACAGCCGCTATGCTGCAGTCCTGTTCGGATGACCTTCTGACTGGCCAGCCCAGTTGGTTGGGCAACTCCATTTATGAGCGTCTGCAAGAAGAGGGCGGTTACAGCACCACGCTCAAATTGATTGATGATTTGGGCCAACATGATGTGATGGCCCAGACGGGTTCTAAAACTCTATTCGCAGCTCATGACACTGCTTTCCAGTCGTGGTTCCAAACCAACAGCTGGGGCGTAAGAAGTTACGAGCAGTTGTCAACAGCTCAGAAGAAGCTGTTGTTGAACACTTCGATGGTGAACAATGCTTATCTCATCGAGTTGCTCTCTAACGTCAGCGGCAACCCACCTGAGACCGGCAAGTGTATGCGTCGAGAGACGGCTGTATCTATCTATGATACAGTAACGGTAGTCACTCCAGACTCGATGCCCAATACGGCAGCCTGGAAGAAGTACAAGGATGCAAGCAAGAACGTTGTACTTCTGAAGGACAACACCGCTCAGCCGATGATACACCTGCTGCCTGCCTTCATGCAGTTGAACAAGATTACGGATGAGGACGTCAGCTATCTGACCAACGGAGAGGCACAGTCCATCAACGAGGCTTATGTGAACGGCAAGAAGGTGGTAGAGCGCGACATCACCTGCAAGAACGGTTATATCCATAAGGTGGAAGGCGTGATAGAGCCGGCACCCAACATGGCTGAGCTGATACGCAAGAATCCCAAGACCAAGGGATGGTCGCAGCTGCTCGACCGTTTCTCTGCTCCTTACTACGACGATGCTGCCACCAAGGAGTACAATCGTCTGAACCAGAAACAGGACTCTGTATTCGTGCTCCGCTACTTCAGCGACGTGGCCAAAGGTGGTGAGAAGCTGAATACCAATCCTGACGGCGAGAAGGTTTCGGCTACCCTTTCCTTCGATCCGGGATGGAATCAGTATATGTATACGAACACCATGGGTTATGACCTGCACTATGATGCCGGTGCCATGCTCGTTCCTTCGGATGACGCATTGATAAAATGGTGGGACAATTCAGCATTGAAGCGTCAGTATCATGTATGGGACAGCGTGCCTGACCTGGTACTCTCCAAGCTGATTCGTGTGAACATGCTGGACAACTTTACAGAGAACGTGCCCTCTAAGTTTGGCAACATCCTCAACGATGCCAAGGTGGAGATGGGCGTCAATCCAGCCCAGCATCTGGTAGAGAGTAATATGGCTTGTAACGGTGTGGTTTATGTAGTGAACAAGGTATTCGCTCCCAGTGCCTACTCGTCCGTTTCTTTCCCCGCGCTGATCGACCAGGAGACCTTCAGCATCATCTACTGGGCTATCGACCAGTTGGAGTTCGACCCCTATCTGGGTTCTATGGACTCTAAGTATGGTCTCTTGCTGCCTACCAATGATGCTCTCCAGCACTATATTGACCCCATCAACTATGGTGAGAACCAGAACACATACCTCAAGTTTACTTACGATGAACTGGAGAAGGAAGTGAAGGCAGAACGCTGGACCTTTGACTGGAATGAGGACGGTACTCCCAACTTCGAAGGTGGTGTACGTCTGCAAGCTAATGTGACGAGCGAGATTATCAAGGACCGTCTGGAAGACTTGCTCGACCAGTGTATCATCGTGCTCGACCCTGATGACAGCGACGTTCCCAACAAGGTATCAGCCATCGATGCTTCACATACCTATTATAAGACCAAGGGTGGCAGCACCATCAAGGTGACCGTCAACGGTGGTTACAACTTCCAGGCTGGTTATCAGCTGGAGCGTGGCACTGCCATGAAGGTTGCACAGAACGATGTCATCCTCGCTGAGAACGGTTGGTCCTATTCCGTTTCTGACGGTATGCCCGCAGGTGCTTCACAGAACGTTTACAACGTACTGAAGAATCAGGATGAGTACAAGCTCTTCTATGAACTGCTTGACGGTGGTGACCCCGACAGCTCTACACAGAACATGCTCGTGGCATCTATCAGCAAGGACAAGTACACCTGTCCTAACTCTGCCGGCGGTAACCTGAACATGCGTCTTTTCGACAACTACAACTATACCATCTATATCCCCACCAATGCCAGCATCCAGAAGCTCATTGACGATGGTTATCTGCCTACCTGGAATGATTTTGACACCTATTATCAGAAGGCAGACAATGCAACTACTGATGAGGAAAGAACCAAATATGAAAAGGCTTGCTACATCATCAAGAACCGTATCAACAGCTTCATCCGCTACCATGTACAGGACAACTCTGTTGCCATCGGTGGCCAGGAAGTGAAAGATGTGGCTTACGAGTCGATGATGCGTAATCCCGTTACCAACCGCTTCTATCCCCTCAACGTCACCTCTACTGGCAGCAGCCTGAAGGTGGTGGATGCTATGGGAAAGGAACGCAAAGTGACGATGAAGAACGGTCTTTATAACACCATCTGCCGTGAATACTGGTTGCAAGGAAAGTTGAATAACCGACAGATTTACCAGGCTTCTGATGCGATTATCCATCAGATTGACCAGCCGTTGATGTATGAGAAACTAACCAAATGGCAGGACGAAATTAATCAGTAAATCATATTATGAAAAAGAACATGAGATATACAGGCTTGCTACGCATCTTCATCCTCGCGATGCTGATGACAATGGCTACCGCCGTATCAGCACAGATAACCTCTGTGCGAGGTACATTGAGCGATGACATGGGACCGCTGATGGGTGCCACTGTATGTGAAATCGATGCTACCGGACGTATCATTGAGAGTGCAGTGACCGACTTTGACGGTAACTTCACCATGAAGATACGCAATGTGAAGGACAAAATCCGCTTCAGCTATGTCGGCTTGAAGACCGTGGTTCTGCCCATCAACAAGACTACCTATATCCTGAAGATGGAGTCGGCAACGACCATCAAGGAAGTGGTGGTTAAATCCAAGAAACGCCAGCAGGGTAACAACCTGCCCATTCCGCAGCGCGAGCTTTCTTACGCTACTCAGTCCATCTCCATGAAGGAGTTTGAAGGTCTCGGTATCACCTCTGTGGACGAGGCTCTCCAGGGACGTATCGCCGGTCTGGATATTATCGGTAACTCCGGTGACTTGGGTTCCGGTTCTACCATGCGTCTGCGTGGTGCCGCCTCTCTGTCAACGCTGACCGATGCCAATCCTCTTATCGTAGTGGACGGTAACATCCGCAGCGTGGACCTGAGTAACTTTGATATCACAGCTGCCAATAACGAGAAATTCGCCGAGTTGCTGAACATCAACCCAGAGGATATCGCCAGCATCAACGTGCTCAAGGATGCTGCCGCTTCGGCTATCTATGGTAGCCAGGGTGGTAACGGTGTCATCGAGTTGACTACCAAGCGTGGTGCCAAGGGTCCTGCCAAGGTGAGCTACTCACTGAAGCTGACGGGTACCTTCCAGCCTGATGGCTATGACCTGCTGAATGGTGACGACTATACCATGATGCTCAAGGAGGCTTACTTCAACCCCGCACAGAACGATGGTGCCAGCAACATCAACGAGTTGAACTACGACCCCACCTTCTCTGAATACGAACAGTATAACAACAATACCGACTGGAGAGACGCCGTGACACAGTGGGGTCTCCGTCAGAACCACTATGTATCTGTTTCCGGTGGTGGTGAGAAAGCATCCTTCCGTATCGGTGGAGGTTTCGACCATGAGACAGGTACCATCATCGAGCAGAAACTGAACCGTTTCTCTACCCGTGTGGCTCTTGACTATAACATCAGCCAGCGTATTCGCGTATCTACCAACTTCTCCCTCACCTACACGGAGAATGACCGTAACAGCGACAACCTCCTCTGGTTGGCCATGAAGAAGATGCCAAACATGAGCATCTACGAGCAGGATCCCATTACCGGTCAAGATACCGACCGCTACTATCAGATGTTGCAGAGCGCATCCAGCGTCTTCAATGCTTCAGCAGCAGGACGTGTGGATAACCAGAAAGCGTATGTGAACCCCGTGGCAAGTGCTCACCTCGCCAAGAACGAGCAGCGTACCTACGACCTTTCGCCTGAGTTGATCATCAACTATCAGCTCTTGGGTATGGACGAAGACCACTGGCAGCTGAACTGGCGTGGTAGCGTATACATGAATGTATTCAACCAATACGATGACTCTTTCTATCCTGCCGAGCTGAAGACAACGGCATGGACCGACGGTCTGAATACCTCTTATTCATCCAGCCGCAAGAGTGTTTCGTTCAATACCAAGCAGACACTGACCTTGATACCTGCCTTCAAGAACAAAGACCACTCTGCCATGATGATGGGTCGTTTCGAGTTGACGACGGGTTCGTCCAACGGTTCTTCTACCAATGGTAAGGGTCTGCCTTCCGGTGGTATCGAGAGTCCTGATGCCGGCGGTCTGATTACCGGTCTGAGCTCTTGGTATTCAGAGTGGCGCTCCATGTACTTCACTTATTCTGCCCACTATGCTTACAAAGGACGCTACGTACTCGACTTCACCCTGCGTGCTGACGGTACTACCAAGTTCGGTCCTAACAACCGTTGGGGTTACTTCCCCGCTGTTTCTGCCAAGTGGATTATCAGTGATGAGAACTGGATGCAATCTACCAAGAAGTGGCTCTCCATGTTGGCCCTCCGTCCCAGCTGGGGTAAGACAGGACGTCAGCCCAACCAGGACTACCTCTATGTAAGTACTTACGTTTCGGGCAACAAGTATATCGACATGAATGCCATGAGACCTGAGAAGATTCGTCTGACCGACCTGAAGTGGGAGATGAACAACAGCTACAACCTCGGTATCGACCTCGGACTCTGGGATGACCGTCTGAACCTCTCTCTCGAAGTGTATACACAGAAGACGACCAACCTGCTGAATGGTGGTTATCGTATTCCTTCCAACACCGGTTATACCACCTTGGCTTATCGCAACAGCGGTGCCTTGAGGAACTCTGGTTGGGAGTTCCATATCAACACCAACAAGCTGGTGAAGAAAGGCAAGTTCACCATGGACGTGAATGCTACCTTCAGCAACAACCGCAACGAGATACTCGAAATGGATGACTATATCCTCGAGTCACTCAACTCCATATATAAGTATGGTAACCGTGAGTGGTTGCAGCGCGTACAGATAGGTAACCCCTTCGGTGCCATCTACGGTTTCCGTTACAAGGGCGTATATCAGTACAACTACGACACCTTCGCCAACATGACCCCCGAGGAAAGAAATGCTTTCATCGCTGCCGGCAAGACGGCTCCTGTTGCCATGAATGCCCAGGGTCAGGTGATTACCGATGCTGACGGTAACCCCGTCCGCATGATGTACAACTACAGCAACGATGCTTCTGGCAAGAACTATAAGTTCAACGGTGGTGATGCCATCTACGAGGACATCAACCATGACGGTAACATCGATGCCTTGGACATCGTTTACCTCGGTAGCTCTCTGCCTAAGCTGAATGGTGGTTTCGGTTTCACCTTCAACTATGGCCAGTGGCGTCTGACCACTCAGTTCACCTATCGTATAGGTAACAAGATCCTGAATCTCGCACGCTTGGATTCAGAAGCTATGATTAGCAACGACAACCAGAGTCAGGCAGTGAACTACCGCTGGCGCAAGGAGGGTGACGTGACATCCATCCCACGTGCCATGTTCGGTGGTACCTCTAACTACAACACTCTGGTCAGCGACCGCTTCGTTGAGAACGGTGACTACCTGCGTATGAACTATGCACAGATTTCTTATGCCATCGGCAAGAAGCACCTGAAGTGGATCGGTCTGAACCGTATCAGTGTTTACGCCAGTGTGAACAACCCATTCGTGCTGACCAAGTACTCAGGTGTTGACCCCGATATCGTGAACAACGGCTATGCTCCTGCCATGGATAACTCGCAGACACCCCGTTCTCGTTCATACACATTGGGTCTGACCGTCGATTTCTAAGTGTTAACCATAGAAGATAAAAAAGATATATTTATGAAAACAAGATATTTTAAAATGGCATGCGCGCTCGCCGCTTTATTGGGAATGTCATCGTGCAGTGACTTCCTGGAGGTGGAGCCACAAGACAAGATTATTCTTGACAAGTTCTGGAATGAGCGTGCCGATGTGGAGTCGGTAGTGGCGAGTTGCTACTCCTCACTCCAGTCTTCTGCCTGCATCAAGCGAATGATGATTTGGGGCGAGGCACGAAGTGAGAATATGGATGCAGGTAACAATATGGACAAGGATGTAAACCTGGAGAATATCTTTAAGGCCAACATCAATTCCACCAATGCCTATACCACCTGGGTTGACTTCTACTATGTCATCAATACCTGTAACACGGTTATCAAGTATGCACCGCAGGTAGCTGCCAAGGATCCGGGATATACCGATAGCGAACTCAAGGCTACCATCGCCGAAGTGACTGCCCTGCGTGCCCTCTGCTACTTCTATCTCATCCGCACCTTCCGTGACGTTCCTTATGTCACAGAGCCTTATCTCGATGATGACCAGAAGATGGATCTTGAAGCCACTCCCTTCGAAGATGTACTCAGCAATCTGATTGCCGACTTGGAGCGCGTGAAGAATGATGCCGTACACTATTATCCCAAGACGCAGCCCCTCTACCAGACGGGACGCATCACCTCTACTGCCATCAACGCCATGCTTTGCGAGATGTATCTGTGGCAGCAGAATTACCAGAAGTGTATTGACTATGCTGATGTCGTCATCAACGACATGAAGGAACAGTATGAGAAGAACAACAAGGAGAACAATATCAGCAACAACAACGAGGATCCGGAATTGGAAGGTTATCCCCTCATTCCCACCCGTTACACCAGTATGCTGAATACCTACGGAAATGACTACAATGCCATCTTCGGTACGGGCAACAGCTCTGAGTCTATCTTTGAGTTGACCTTCATGCAGGATGACAACATGCCTGCCAATGGAGCAGTGGCTGACTTCTATGGTAACCTAACGAACATCATGGGTTTTGCCTCTCCTTCTTCTTATGTAGGTACCGACGTGAGCCAGAACCAGTATAAGGTTTTTGCAAACAAGTTGGACTGCAGAAGTTACCAGGCTATCATGTCCATGGGTACTACCAATTCTATCTGCAAGTACGCATGGCGCATGTTGCGGGTGGAAGCCATCGGTACCACTGCCGCTTCTGCTAAAGTAGAAACCATGTATGGCAATCCATATCCTGAGAAGCATGTACAGGCAAACTGGATTGTCTACCGTTTGAGCGATATCATGCTGCTGAAGGCTGAAGCGCTGACACAGCTGATGTCTGACGCTGCTTCCGAGGAGCAGACAGAGGCAGACAAGGACTACTGCAACAAGGCTTTCCGCCTGGTGACGGTCATCAATAAGCGTGCCCTCTGTCAGTACCCGAGAAAAGATACCCTCAATCCTTCTAACTACACTACCAAGACGGATATTGAGAATCTGGTGCTGAACGAGCGTCGCCGTGAGCTGATGTTCGAAGGCAAGCGCTGGTACGACCTGGTACGTCGTGCACGCCGCGACGGAAAGACCGACTACCTGAAGTCTGAATCCTGCAACAAGTACAGCAGCAACAAGCAGCTCGTGGAGAGTAAGCTCACCCGTATGGATGCCATCTACTGGCCCTACAACTATGATGAGCTGAAGGTGAACAAGAACCTCCACCAGAATCCCGCTTTCGGTACTGGTCTGAACGAAAGTTACGAATAAAGAAACGAAACAGTCTAAAACTATTGATCAATGAGACGAAATATGAAAAAAATCAAATATTGGCTGCTCGGTGTATGCGCCATGGTCTGCGGCTTCAGCTTCGTCAGTTGTTCGGACGAACCCGATGCCGAGAACTTCTACACCTTTACCGGTGAGATGATGAGCGACTATATCACGACACGCGGAGAGTACAGCGACTTCTCTACTATCGTGAAAAGAGCGAAGCTGATGGACCTCCTGTCGGCTTACGGACACTATACCCTGTTCCTTCCTTCCAATGATGCCTTCAAGGTGTATTATCAGGAAAAGGGACTCCAGTCTGTTGAAGACCTCACCGATGCACAGTGTGATACCATCGCACGTACCCACTTGGTGAACAACATGTATACCACTATCGAGATGATTGACGGTACACTGCACACGCCTAACATGAACAAGCGTTACATCCAGATTACCCATGACAATGACAGTCTCGGCAACTCGGAGGTGTGGCTGAACCGTGTGTCGAAAATCTATTTCGCTACCCAGGACGACTCTGTAGAGAATGGTGTCGTTCAGCCTATTAGCCGCGTGCTGGAGAATACCAACAGCTCCGTAGCACAGATTGTGGAGGATAACCCTACCGTCAGCCTCTATGCACAGGCACTCAGAGTTACGGGACTCGTCGACTCTCTCGAATTTGTGAAAGACCCCAACTACGTGGCAGAGAACTATCCTAAGTACACCTATACTTCTGACTTCTGGAAAGAGGTAGCACAGGTGCCTGCAGACAAGTTCAAGGGCTTCACCCTTTTGGTCGTACAGGACAAGGTGCTTCAGGAGAAATATGGTGTTACCACCTTGGAACAGCTTTATGATTTGGCTGTTCAGAAGTACAAGGATTCTTATCCTGCTGATGTGAACGAGGAGTACTGGAAGTATAATGTGACCCTTCCCGACGGAAGCAACTCACTGACTCACCGCAAGAACCCTCTGAACCGCTTCATTGCTTACCACATCGTGACACGCGACGTGAAGGGTTATGATTACCTCACCCCACTCGTGCTGACCCAGAACTACTATAAGGGTGCCATCGGTATCAAGACCGACAAGATGAACCCCAACGACTGGTATGAGACCCTGATGCCTCACTCCATGATCAAGTTCGAACAGCTGACTGTCTTGGGAGACGGTGGTGCCTACTTAGGAACGGAAGGCGTGCAGAACGAGCGTTATGCCAACCGCCGCTATGATGACAAGTATCAGTTTGAAGGTGCCCGTATCTATCCTACTGTCGAGGCTGACTATATCCAGGATGCTCCTAACGGTCGCTACTTCTATATCAGTGATGTGATAGCCTACGACACGGATACCCGCGAGAAGGTGCAGAACTGCCGTATTCGTATGGACTTCTCTACTGTCTTCCCCGAACTGATGACCCAGGGCATCCGTCTGAACGGTGACCCCACACATGATGATGACAGCGGTACGCCAGACTATAACGGAAAGTATGGTTTTAACTATTACTTCCCCGATGGCTATCTGGATGGCGTGAAGATGCGTGGTAACTGCTACTTCGTTTACCGTCGTCCTCACTGGAACTTCTGGAGTTATGAAGGTGACGAGTTCAACCTCTTCGGTGACTATGACTTCACCTTCCGTCTGCCGCCTGTTCCCTGCAAGGGTACCTATCAGTTCCGTCTCGGCTTCTGCGCTCTGCCTACCCGTGGTGTGGCACAGATCTACTACGACGGCAAACCCCAGGGTATTCCTGTGGACATGCGTAAG
>CAMAHD010000037.1 GCA_945834405.1 uncultured Prevotella sp.
TGAAGTAAAGTAGTAAATAAACAAATATTCTGTGAAGTAAATTCAGTCATAGTCAGGTGAAAAATACCCTCCAAAAACGAAGGTACCTTCAAGTGTCAACGAAGATACCTTTATCGGCCAATGGAGGTATCTTCATAAGCCCACGAAGGTATCTTCAGTAGCCTGTTGAAGGATATGCTGAGGAAAAAAGGATAAAGATTTTGATTTTTTGCAATGAATTCCTTTCTTGTAATTAAAAAAAATGATACCTTTGCATAGAAAAACGCTATCATTATAACTACGGTGGGCATTTATAGAACCCACCCTAAATATTAAATATAAGAATATGAAACAGAACGCAAATGGAACAATAGCTTTTGACTCCTCTGTTTTCGAACGTCCTTCCATCCGCAGAATTCTTGACGATGGAATAGTTACTGAACAGGAAATGAGAGAGCAGACGGAACTGACCAGTGACTTATACAACAAACTGGCAGCTGAATTGAATCAGGAACAGAAACAAGTTTTAGGCGAATTGATTGATGAGGTTGGCGTATTGTTCACCATATCCATCTACCACAATCTGAAGCGCTTATAACCTTTGGTGGGTACTATCAATTACCTACCTTTTCTCTCTCCATGTCTCTCCGACTCTTGGACTTGGTAACCAACCATACTCCTGAGAATACCAATGCCACTGCCAAAGCGTGCAGCCATCCGAATATGCCAATACCCATCACAACACTGACAGCTACGGAAACAATGGGCTGCACATAGTTGTAGACACTGACAACGGTAGGACGCAATGTTCGCTGACCGACCATCGTCAGGATATAACAGATATAGGTACTGATGCAAACGACGTATGCCACCTCGCACCAGGTAAGCAGGGGTACTTCCGTCCATTGTATATCTGGCAGGGTGAAGAAAGAAAATGGCATGACATAAAGCGCTGCCCAGAAAAACATCCACTTATTGATGGTAAAAACGGAATAGCGACGTATCAAATCGCGGAAGAGAGAGAGATAAAGGGCAAAAGAGAATTGAGCAAACAGACAGAACAGGTCGCCCCTGATGTCTCCTTCCCTGCCACCTGTCACTGCCTGAACACTCGACAGGATGAGTATCAACGCGCCACTGCAACCCATCAGCACGCCAATAGCTTTCTTTCCTGTGATCGGTTCCTTCAATATCAATGCCGAAAGAAGCATGGCAAAGATGGGCATGGAGGTGGTGACGATGCTGGCATTGATGGGCGAGGTGATACTGAGTCCTATCGTGAAACCGCACTGGTTCAGCACCAAGCCAAAAAGGGCGGCACCGGCAAACTTCAATATGTCTCTGTATTCCACCTTCTCGCGATGAACGAACAGGGACGTTAACCAAAACAGACAAGCTGCTCCGAACACTCGAAAACATACCATATTGATTCCACTGATGCCATGAGTCATGGCATCCTTGCCCAACGGTGCCATCAACCCCCAAAAAGCACAGGCAGAGAACATGCTCAAGTGGGCTGATATTACTCTTTTGTTATCCATTTTTTATAATACCTTTTATAAATCGTTTGCACACACATTTCCTGCAAGAAGCGTGCTTATACCTAAGTGATGATTAAACATCATCTAAAAGGCATAGGAGAATCCCAAAGCACTATACTCCTTGAACTGGAGGTAATCCAATTTCTCGTCACGCGCTGTTGAATCGTCAAAACGAGGATAAAGGAAGATGTTGGCACTGATATACTTGCTGACAGTCAAGGAGATGGTATTCTCCCATTCCATCAGGACATTCTCATAAGTAGTATAGGTGTAAAAACGCGTCCTCCAGTTGACATTGTTGGACACCTTCCAATTCAAATCGACTGTAACCTGCGAACCGAAATCCTCACGTGTGCGATGATTTCCCTTGATGCTGTATCGCGGTGCCAACTCCTTGCGGTCCACATAACGGAAGTTGAAGGAGAGCAAAGACAGGTTGACACTGCCCGACAACTTATTGCTCTTGGTCTGAACGGAATACTCCATACCGATACCGAAGTTGAGGTTGAACGGAGACATGAAATCTGAGTAGACATAATGGTCGTTGCTTTTCAGACCTTGAGTAAACTGGGTATAAGCCAGCATCTGCAAGCTATAGTACCACCGCTTGGCTGCCTGCACGCCAATCTTTCCCGTATAACGTATCAAGTCATTGTTGGTCTTGAACTTATGTACCGTGTCTCCGCGAGAAGTCTGGAATCCGAGTTTCAACTCCAACTTATTGTCAAACTTCAGTTTCTGCTTGTTATTGTAATTGGCATTCAGTGTCACACTGCCCACCATCGAGTAATTACTCTCGCCTCCTTTATACCAGTTGTCTGACACAAAGTTCTGCATAAACTGCAGGCTCTGGTCGCCTGAGAAGCTCCAGAAATTAGGTTTCGTTATCACCAAGCCAACAGGAGCCACACTGGGTTCTTCGGGCAAGGTAGCTGTATGCTCGGTCAGTTTCATCTTCTGCTTGATGGGTTTTTCTGACGACTTGACCAAGGCGCCCGACTTGCGCAGCTGCGTCTCATTATTACAAACCAAGTCTGGGCGTTGCAGATAGACATGGAAAAGGGTGTTCTCCACTTCTGAATCTACTGACGCTACCCCGTTGTATAGCTGGAGACTGTCCTCCAGATCGAGCAGGTTTGCCATCGGCTGATGGTAAAAAGTGAGAGGAGCGAAGAGTCTGTAAAACCTTGTATCATGAGGCTGAACGGCAACAGGGGCATTGAAAATACTGTCATGCACCTGCTGCAGGGAATCCATATATACTCGCCACAGGCGGACACTGTCAGCCTCCTGCTGTTGCTGTTTAGGTTGCTTGACTTGGTTACGTCTGGCTGCTGATACAGAAGTGGCCTGCACTGCCATCAATAAAAACAGTGCCCAAAGACGTAAAGTATGGTTGAAAAAATGATTCATGGTTGCAAAGATAAGCATTTCTGACGGATAGGGAAAGAAAAAGGCATAAAATTTATCACACAACACCTCATAAATAGAGATATACGCGAAAAGAAGTAACAAAATTTGCTCGTTAAAAGAAAAATCACTACCTTTGCGCCTTGTATTTCCGTACGACTGTCAAAAGGCGTAAGGATATGCACTAAACAACACATAACAAATAAAACAAAATAACTATCGTGGCAGAAACTAAGTACATCTTCGTCACCGGCGGTGTCGTTTCATCGCTTGGAAAGGGTATCATCTCCTCCTCCATAGGAAAGTTGCTTCAGGCAAGGGGATTCAACATCACCATCCAGAAGTTTGACCCTTACATCAACATCGACCCGGGAACTCTTAATCCCTATGAACACGGTGAGTGCTACGTAACAGTCGACGGCATGGAAACAGACCTGGACCTCGGTCATTACGAACGCTTTACAGGTATTCAGACGACCAAGGCTAACTCGCTCACTACCGGACGTATCTACAAGGCAGTAATAGACAAAGAGCGCAGAGGCGACTATCTGGGGAAGACCATTCAAGTGGTACCGCACATCACGGATGAGATCAAAAGAAACGTGAAACTGCTCGGAGAAAAGCAACACTACGACTTCGTCATCACCGAAATCGGCGGCACCATCGGCGACATCGAGAGCGCTCCCTTTCTTGAAGCTATCCGACAGCTGAAATGGGAGATGGGGAAAAATGCGGTAAGCGTACACCTCACCTATGTTCCCTACCTGAAAGCAGCAGGAGAACTGAAAACCAAACCGACACAACACTCGGTAAAAGAGTTGCAAAGCCAAGGTATTCAACCAGACGTACTGGTGCTCAGAACAGAAAAGCATCTGGAAGAGGGCTTGCTGCAGAAAGTGGCTTCTTTCTGCAATGTCGACCTTGACTGCGTCGTACAGAGTGAAGACCTGCCCTCTATCTATGAGGTGCCAGTGAACATGCAGAACCAAGGTCTGGATGCAGCCATCCTGCGCAAACTGAACATGCCCGTAGGAGAGAAGCCTGCGCTTGGTCCCTGGAGGAACTTCCTGGAAAGAAGGCACAATGCCACCGAGACCGTCAACATCGGACTGGTGGGCAAATACGACCTTCAGGACGCATACAAGAGCATACGCGAAAGCCTTTCACAGGCTGGCACCTACAACGACAAGAAGACCGTGCTCACCTTCATCAGCTCAGAAGACATCACAGAGGCCAACGTGGAGGAAAAAATCAAAGGCATGGATGGTATTGTCATCTGTCCCGGATTTGGACAAAGGGGAATTGAAGGCAAAATCATTGCCGCTCACTATACCCGCACACACGATATTCCCACCTTCGGCATCTGCCTGGGTATGCAAATGATGGTCATCGAATTTGCCCGAAATGTACTGGGATATACTGATGCCAACAGCAGGGAAATGGACGAAAAGACTCCTCACAACGTGATTGACATCATGGAGGAACAAAAGAACATCACGAACATGGGCGGCACCATGCGACTCGGTGCCTTCGACTGCATACTGCGCCAGAATTCACGGGTGTTCAATATCTATAAAAAAGAGCACATACAGGAACGCCACCGCCACCGCTACGAATTCAACAACGACTTCATGAAGGAGTATGAACGAAATGGCATGGCGTGTGTGGGAACAAACCCAGAGAGTAATCTCGTGGAAATCGTGGAGATACCGGGGCTGAAATGGTATATCGGAACACAGTTCCATCCAGAATACCAGAGTACCGTGCTGAATCCACATCCCCTGTTCCTCGACTTCATTAAAACAGCCATCAACAACCAAAAGAAATGAATAAAAACACAATCATCGGCTTTGCCCTGATGGGACTGGTTCTCATTGCCTTCAGCATCTACAACCAGCCGTCGGAAGAGCAGTTGGCCACACAGAGAAAACAGGATTCCATCGAACATGCCGCCAGACTGCAGGCTGAAACGGCACGTCAGGTGGAAGAGGCAACAAAAAAGGCACAGGCTCTGGAAGCTGTCAGAAACGACACCACTGCCCTCTTCTATCAGGCTCTCAACGGCACCAATCAACAGGTAGTGCTGAAAAATGACAAACTTGAGCTGACCATTGATACCAAAGGCGGTGTCGTGAAGAAGGCTCGCATCCTGAACTTTGAAGACAGAAAGGGAAACAAGGACGTGACCCTTTTTGAAGGCAACGAACAGGAGATGAACTTCATGCTGGCAGGAAAGACGACCAACATCCTGACCAACGAGCTCTATTTCACACCCTCCGGCATGACAGACTCTACTGTCACCTTGACTGCCAATGCAGCCAATGGAGGTTCGCTGCAGCTTACTTATACACTGGGCAAAGACTACCTGCTGCACATGGCTCTGCAGGCAAAGGGGCTCAGTGGCATCTTTGCTCCCAACTATAGGGAGATGGATATCGAGTGGAGCGAGAAATGTCGCCAGCAAGAAAAAGGTTTCATGTTTGAAAACCGCTATGCCACACTGACATACAAAGAGAAGGATGGCGGCACGGACTATCTGAACGAGACTTCGGAAAAGATTGACGAACCTATAGAAGAAAGACTTGACTGGGTTGCCTTCAAGAACCAGTTTTTCAGTGCAGTGCTGATTGCCAAAGAAGACATCAACGCAGGAGCCTTGATGACCAGTGTGCCCATGGAGAAACCAGCCAAGGAAGTAGCTGAAAAACAAGAAACCTATCTGAAACACTATCGTGCCAAGATGAAGACAGCCTTCGACCCTACAGGTGTCAAACCATCAGAGTTCGAACTGTATATCGGTCCTAACGACTTCAGACTCTTGCAGGATATTGAAGAAGAAAGCTCATTCGGCAAAGAACTGGAACTGGAACGTCTTGTTTATCTTGGATGGCCCCTTTTCCGCATCATCAACCGATGGTTCACGCTCTATGTCTTCGACTGGCTGACAGGTTTCGGTTTCAACATGGGTATCGTGCTCATCCTTATCACGCTGCTGCTCAAGGCCATCACTTATCCTTTGGTCAAGAAGACCTATCTCAACTCAGCCAAGATGCGCGTACTGAAACCCAAACTGGACGAGGCGACCAAACAATACAACAAGCCAGAAGACCAGATGATGAAGCAGCAGGCCATGATGAGCCTCTACTCACAGTACGGAGTCAGTCCCTTGAGTGGCTGTCTGCCCATGCTGATACAGATGCCTATCTGGATTGCCATGTTCAACTTCGTTCCTAATGCTATCCAATTGAGAGGCGAGAGTTTCCTGTGGATTAACGACCTTTCCACCTACGACCCCATTCTGGAATGGAATACGAACATCTGGCTGATTGGAGACCACCTGAGCCTTACCTGTATCTTGTTCTGCGTCGCCAACATCCTCTATTCTATCATGAGCATGCGCCAGCAAAAAGACCAGATGGTAGGACAACAGGCAGAACAGATGAAGATGATGCAGTGGATGATGTATCTGATGCCACTCATGTTCTTCTTCATGTTCAATGACTATTCGGCAGGTCTTAACTTCTATTATTTCATCTCCCTCTTCTTCAGTGCCGCCATCATGTGGGTGCTCCGCAAGACGACCAACGACGAGAAACTGCTGGCTATCCTTGAAGCCCGTTACAAGGAAAACAAGGCAAACCCCAAAAAGATGTCTGGACTTGCCGCACGTCTGGCTGCCATGCAGAAAGAGGCTGAAGAACTGAAGAAACAGCGCGAAGCAAGGCACTAACGTAATCATCATAACACGCAATGAATAACTTACAGCACACATTATTTAATAGGTGTAAGCTGCACGCACAAGCTCTCATCCCCAGTGTTCTCCAACAGAAGCTGAGGATGGGGCTTCTGCTTTTGATGGCAGCCTGCCTCAACATCAACGCACAAGACGTGAACATTGGTAAGCACAACATCCGACTGAACAGCGAGCTGATGACTCCCGAAGCGCTCTGGTCTATGGGCCGCATTGCAGGCGCATCGGCATCACCTGACGGAAAAAACATCGTCTATCAAGTGGGCTATTACAGCGTTCAAGCCAACAAGGGGCACCAAGTCCTCTGCATCATGGATGCCGACGGCAAGAACCAGCGTCAACTGACCACCGCCTCTGTCAACGAAACAGATGCAGCCTGGGTTGGACAGCGTATCTGCTTCCTCACAGAAGGTGAGATATGGAGCATGAATGCTGATGGTACCGACCGAAAACAACTGAGCCATTCCGGCAAGGACATCGAAGGTTTCCTTTTCTCGCCTGATGGAAAAAAGGTTATTCTCATCAAGTCCCTACCCTTTCATGAAATCATACAGAAGAATCCAGATGACCTGCCGAAAGCAACAGGACGCTTGGTCACCGACCTCATGTATCGCCACTGGGACCACTACGTAGAGAGCATCCAGCATCCCTTCGTTGCTGAGGTTACGGAACAAGGCATCGGAGCCGCCACCGACCTGCTGGCAGGTGAACCTTACGAATGTCCCATGGAACCATTCGGAGGCATCGAGCAACTTGCCTGGAGCAAAGACTCCAAGAGCATTGCATATACCTGCAGGAAAAAGACGGGTACTGAATATGCCATATCTACTGATTCGGACATCTACCTCTACGACCTTGCGACAGGCAAGACCCGCAACCTCTGCAAGTCTGACGATTACAAGCCTGTCACTGCCAATCCTACTCATACCATGAAGGACCAGCAGATGAACAGTCCTGAAGGTCTTGCCAACTTCCCCGGCTACGACCAGAACCCTCAGTTCTCACCCGACGGGAAATACGTGGCATGGTTGAGTATGGCACGCGACGGATATGAAGCAGACATCAACCGACTGATTATCTGCGACCTTGCCACCGGAGAAAAGAAATATATCAGCAAGGCTTTTGACTCTAACGTCGATGCTTTCTGCTGGAACAACGACAGCAAGAGCCTTTCGTTCATTGGCGTATGGCATGGCTGTGTCAACATGTATCAGATAGATTTAAGCGGTACTGTCACACAGATTACCGACGACTGGGCTGACTTTACCAGCCTCTCTCCAGCCAACAACGGCAACAAGCTGCTTGCCACTCGCCAGAGTCTTTCTGCCCCTACCGACATCTACCTGATTACCCCTGGAAAGAATGTCAAGAAAACCAAGATTGAACAACTCACGCAGGAGAATGCTCACATCCTTGACCAACTGGCACTCGGCAAGATTCAGCAACGTTGGGTAAAGACATCAGACGGTAAGGATATGCTCACGTGGATTATTCTTCCCTCGAACTTCGACCCCAACAAGAAATACCCCACCCTTCTTTTCTGCGAAGGTGGTCCCCAGAGTCCTGTCAGTCAGTTCTGGAGCTATCGCTGGAACTTCCAAATCATGGCTGCCAACGGATATGTCATCATTGCCCCTAACCGACGCGGTCTGCCTGGATTCGGACACGAATGGAACGAGCAGGTCAGTGGCGACTGGACAGGACAGTGCATGAAAGACTACCTCTCTGCCATCGATGACGCAGTCAACAACCTGCCCTTCGTTGACCAAGACCGACTGGGTGCGGTAGGTGCCAGCTTCGGTGGCTTCAGCGTATACTGGCTTGCAGGTCACCATGACAAGCGATTCAAGTGTTTCATCTCTCACGATGGAGCTTTTAACCTTGAATCCATGTATACCGACACCGAAGAAGCATGGTTCAGCAACTGGGAGTACGAGGACGCTTTCTGGAACAGGACCCTCACCGATAATGCCCGCCGCACCTACGAGAACTCTCCCCACAAAGCAGTAGACAACTGGGACACGCCTATTCTCTGCATTCATGGCGAGATGGACTATCGCATCAACTACAATCAGGGTATGGGAGCCTTTAATGCTGCCCGCATGAAAGGCATACCAGCCGAGCTCCTCATCTTCCCCGACGAAAACCACTGGGTGCTGAAACCCCAGAATGGTATTCTCTGGCAGCGAACTTTCTTTAACTGGCTCGACCGCTGGCTGAAGTAAACGAGTAAACATCATTATTAATCATATAAAAATGGAATCAACAAAGACATTACGCGACTCGGCCGCATTGCGTTGGACGGCCTTGTTACTCTTGGCACTCGCCATGTTCTGCGCTTATATCTTCATGGATATCCTCTCTCCTATCAAAGACTTGATGCAGAGTGAGCGCGGATGGGACTCTGACGCCTTCGGCACCATGCAAGGTGCAGAAACCTTCCTCAACGTATTTGTTTTCTTCCTCATCTTTGCAGGTATTATCCTTGACAAGATGGGCGTTCGCTTCACCGCCTTACTGTCGGGAGGAGTCATGCTGGCAGGTGCACTGATCAAGTGGTATGCCGTCAGCGACAGCTTCATCGGCAGCGGTATGGAAACATGGTTTACCAACAACCTGAATCACATTCCCGTATTCGAACAGCTGGGGGTATCTCCTTTCTACGAAGGTATGCCTGCCTCGGCAAAACTGGCAGCCATCGGTTTCATGCTGTTCGGATGTGGAGCTGAGATGGGAGGCATCACCGTAAGCCGCGGTATCGTCAAGTGGTTCAAAGGTCGTGAAATGGCACTCGCCATGGGTTCTGAGATGGCACTTGCCCGTCTGGGTGTAGCCACCTGTATGATTTTCTCACCCTTCTTTGCCAAGCTGGGCGGCTCTGTTGACGTTTCCCGTTCCGTAGCCTTCGGTGTGGTTTTACTCTGCATTGCCCTCATCATGCTGGTTGTCTACTTCTTCATGGACAAGAAGTTGGATTCGCAAACCGGCGAGGCTGAAGAAAAGGATGATCCCTTCAAAATATCTGACCTCGGGCAGATTCTCACCTCTATGGGATTCTGGCTCGTATCGCTGCTGTGCGTACTCTACTATTCTGCCATCTTCCCCTTCCAGAAATATGCAGTCAACATGCTGCAGTGCAACCTCACATTCACGGAAGTACCCGAAGATTCTTTCTGGGCATCCCAGTCCATCACCTATATCCAGTACATCATCATGCTGGTTGTGGCTGCCACTGCCTTCACCTTTAATTTCATGAAGGACAAACGCGCCAAGTTCTCCATGCTGACCATCTCTGTCCTGGCTTTGATTTCTTACTGCTATATGGGTTATATGCGTCAGTCAGCAGAGTCTATCTTTGCCGTATTCCCTCTGTTGGCAGTTGGAATCACTCCAGTATTAGGAAAGTATGTAGACCATAAAGGTAAGGCTGCCAGTATGCTCGTTTTGGGTTCACTGTTGCTCATCGCCTGCCATCTTACGTTTGCCTTCATCCTTCCTGAATTCAAGGGCAATCAGCTTGGCGGTGTTGTCGTAGCATATCTCACCATCTTGGTCTTGGGTTCCTCCTTCTCACTGGTTCCTGCCTCCCTCTGGCCCAGTGTACCCAAATTGGTTGATGCCAAAGTCATTGGTTCTGCCTACGCTCTGATATTCTGGATTCAGAACATCGGTTTGTGGCTGTTCCCACTCCTTATCGGCAAGGTTCTCACTGCCACGAACGAAGGTGTTGAAGATGCAACACAGCTCAACTACACAGCACCATTGGTCATGCTGGCAAGTCTGGGTGTTGCAGCTCTCATCATCGGCTTGATTCTCAAAGTTGTTGACAAGAAGAAAGGCTTAGGCCTTGAAGAACCCAACATCAAGGAATAAGAGAAAGAAAATATAATCAATCAACTCAGGAAAGCTGGCTTCAATTCTGCTTGAAGCCAGCTTTCTTGTTATTATCTGTTCTCCTGATTCAGATAGACAGAAGGCGTTACGCCCTTGATTTTGCTAAAATAGCGATTGTTCATTTACGGCTGGCTCCAAAGAATGCCTGAGGAGCATCTGCCGTATAAGTTTTGCCACCAAGTGTGAGTGAGGTCTGAACGATGGAGGTCAGCGCAGCGTTGTCAGTAGCGCCTGTCGGAAGCTTGGTGGCAGTGAAGTTCCAAGCCTCATCGTAGAGTGCATTGCTCAATTTGTTGGAATCTATCGGATAGTTAGCGAAAGCCAGTCCTAAATCGTTGGCAGCTTTGGAAATCAGGCTGTGTGCATCTACTGCATCTGCATAATTCTTGTTCGAAACGTAGTTCAAATAAGGAACGGTAGTCTCGTCGTCAATATCCTGCTGCAAGGTGCTGACGATGGCACTGGATGCATAGCAGTTGTAATCGATGACCGACTTGTCGTCGCAGCCACTCTTCACTCCGGGATCTCCCCATTTGGGTACCTGTGCACGGTATTTGCAGTTCACCATCAGGTTATTGAATACATTGACCAGAATATTCTTTTCTACATAAATGCAACCACCTTTGGTACCGTCGCGACGCCAACCGGCATTGATGATGGTATTGTTATAAGCCACGCACTTAGCCTGACCGCGTCCGGAAGCATCATCCTGACCAGAGCTGGACAGCTTCAGTCCGTTGGTGTTAGGACTGTACATGATATTATATGCTACCAACGAGCTGGTACCAGCCTTTACATTGACAGCCTCGCCTCCTGTAGCTCCATTGCCGGAGAAAGTATTGTGAGTGATGATTGCTTTGCCTCCCTGCATGTAGATACCATCTGCAAAACCGTTACGGATGATGCAATTGGTCACGACCAGAGAACCTTTGAACTGGGGTCCGGTAGTTATCTGAACACCATAGTCTTCACCAGCCGTATAGATGCCTGACACCACAGAGGGAGAGGTCTCTATCATGGCACTTCCTGCATACTCAAGGATGCAGTTATCGAACAGAGCCTCGGCCTCGGCTGATTGATTATTGAGCATCACTCCACCCCAAAGGTTCTTGCAGTCGGTAACGTTGCTGAAGGTGCGTTCGGAAGCAGGCACAGAGAAGAGGATTGGTGCTTCGGGAGTTCCCTGACAATAGATGTTTCCGTCAACAGTAAACTCAATACCAGAACCAGAGGTATCAGCAGAGTTGAAAATCACCTGAACACCCTCTTCGACAATAAGACTCTTTCCTGCAGGCACACGAATCTGCCCCGTAACAGCTACAGTAGAATAGGCATCCCATGTACCATAAACGTCTCCGGAAGCAGTGATGGCCTTGGAAGTAACGCTCACGCTGAGTGTCTTGGCGAGTGAAGGCATGGCAGCAGGAGTGGCGGTAATGGTGGCCTCACCTGGCTTGACGGCTATCACCATACCCTCGGCTACGGTGGCCACTTCTGGATCTGACGTAGTCCAAACCACAGACTTGTCACTGACATTTTCGGGGAAGAACTGGACCTTGACATTCAAGGTGTCCCCTGGTGTCAAGGTCGTTGCTGCGGGGTCGACAGTGAACTTACTCAGTGATACATTCTCATCGTCGTCGTCATTGCTACACGAAGACAGCGATACAGCGGATGTAATGGCAACAGCCATCATCATCATCAAAAATAATGTTTTTTTCATGTTGTGATACAAGTATTTGTAGATTATTGATTCTTGGATTTGTTTCTTTGTTATTTATAATTTCCATCTGACACCTGCTGTCAGACTCACTCCGTTCTTCTCCTCACGTTCCACTACTCCACCGTCATAACGTCTGACATTCTGGAGGTTGGCGTTGCGTTCATTAGCCTGATAATAACGGATGAGTGACGAATTGAGCAGATTCTGTGCCTTGAAGAAAATACACCATCCACCCTTCAGCTTCTTTTCCACACTGGCATCCAGTTGCCAGAGCGGGGCATCCCAACGGTCATTTTCATAGAATCTGTCAATGACAGCCAGACGCTTTCCTGTATAAGAGCAAGCCACTTGGGCATCCCATCCGTTTTTACTATCCTTATAAAGCAACGAGCAATTGAACACATGGGCAGCTTGTCCAAACAAAGGTCTGCTTTGGTCTGCATGATCGGTATATACCGTTCCATCGTCAGCTGTCAACTCGCGCAGTTTGCTGGTAGTGATACGCGAATGGGTATAGGTATAGTTTGCCTTGATACCGAAGCGGTTGAAGTACTTCATGACATCCACCTCTATACCCCAGTTTGAAGCATTGCCGTAATTTCCCGGAGTATAGAATGTTTCCTGTCCGACAGGTGTCATACCATATTCAATAGGATTGTGAATATCCTTATAGAACAGACAGAGGATAAACTGTTCACTTTGTTGCGGAAAGAACTCATATCGAAGGTCAAAATTATGTGCCACGGTATGTTTCAAGTCGGGATTACCACACTCGTTATAGTCTTCGTTAATAATATGATAGGGTACTATCTCGAAGAAGCTCGGACGGTTGATTGCCTTGTAATAAGCAAGCCTCAGGTTGGCATTTTTGTGAACCTCCCATTTGATGTGGGCATCAGGCAGGAAGTCCGTATAACGCTGTTCTCCCTCGTTGTCATTGCCGTCAGTGGCGTATAAAAGCTTGTAGCCCTGATTGGTATGTTCGGCTCTGAGACCTGCCACCATTTGCCACCTTCCTGAAGTAAACGTCAGCTTTCCATATCCAGCGCCAATCTGCTCGGTAGCTTCATAGTTCATCGGGTCTGTCAGACTGTAGCTTTTGAGTCTGAACTGTATTTCATCATAATTATTCCAGTCTGTACCCTTGAACTGATCGTAGGGTGACTCTTTTTCTGCCTCGTAGGGTTGGAACGTATACTCATGGTAATAGCTGTCGCGCTTTTTGTCACGATACATGGTTCCGAGAGCGATGTCCAGTGTCCTGCCGCCCATCTTGAGTTGGTAGTTCAGATCCAGATGTCCAGCCAAATCTTTATCTGAATTATGCTCCCATCGACGGATGGCACCCACATTCTTATTCACCCAGAAAGAGGTTCCCGCACTGTTGTTGTTCAGCTGTATCTGTGTATTGTCAGGAGTCTTTTGGGTAGCCTCAGCCATATTGACACCCCATTTAATGGTCAGGGCATCGGCATGGAGCATACTGTGTTCCCCCAAAAGTGACACGTTGGATATTGTCTGTTGTTGCCAGCGAAGTCGTATCGTTTCATCGACCTCACTGAAGGCATCGCGTACTTGAGAGTTTGTGAAATCCATGTAACCTCCATACAGCGCCAGTTTGTGTTTCCGGGTGATATAATAGTCGAACTTCAGGTGTGCTCCAAGCCGTGACTGCTGTTCTGAGAAGAATCGCTTGGTAATACGCTGAATACCATCATTATCGGCAGTCGACTCATACATGTCGCTGGTCTTGCCCTTGTTGCTGTTGCGATAGCTGAGCGCTGCTATCAACCCAAGATGTCCATGAAAGAAGCGGTCACCATAAGTAAATCCGGCTGCTATGTCGGGCATGGGGTTGCGTGTCTTCACCCTGAGATTGCGCATGGAGAAATCCGATTCATCCGTAGGATAGTTGAACCCAAAACGCTCGTTGGGGCTTTTGTCTATGATATCTCCATGGGCAAAGGATTGAAAATCATTGTCAAAGAAATGTGAACTGTAGCCCGTCTGCAAGTTCAATGACAGTAAACGATGCGAGGGGGCATCCTTCATGACCATGTTTACCGCACCTCCAATACCATCACCTTCCAGTTCAGCAGAAAGCGACTTCGTCACCTCTAATCGGTCAAGCAGTTCAGAAGGGAATATATCCAGCGGTACAAAACGGTTCTTATTGTCAGGACTGGGTATCTTCAAGCCATTCACCAGCGTATAGTTGTAACGCTTGTCCATGCCTCGCAGGATGGCATACTGCCCTTCTCCCGAACTATTCCTCTCCATCGTGACCCCACTCATGCGCTGAATGACATTGGCAACAGTCAGGTCTGGGGAGAGTTCAATAGCCTTGGCACTCATCACATTGACGACATTCAGAGCACTTCGTTCTATCTGTCGGGCACCTATCTCGGAGCAGCCTGTGTTATTGGCAACAATCACCACTTCGCCAAGAGACATTTCGTCTGCCTCAAGGTTGATACTGAGGTTGTCATCATTATGTTCTACTACCACTTCCTTGGTCTTGTAGCCCAGATAGCTACACACCAGCGTACAGGGAAACTTCTGCAGGGAGAGTTGAAAACTACCATCCAGTCCGGTAGCAGTACCCCTGTGCTTCACTCCTTTGATGATGACAGAAGCGCCGATGATTTCATCGCCCGACTGCACATCCTTGATTCGGCCTTTGATGATTCGCGCATCTGCTGACTGTACCACCGTCAGCAACATGAGCAACAAGCACGAGCAGTACACCAAGTATCTATATGGATTCATTCCTTGATTGTCTTTATTCATACAGATGTTCTTGTTCAAAAGCTCCTTATTTGTTCTTGTCTATGCGATGTAAGACTGTACCTGTACGGTCTACCATGTAAAGCGACAGTTGCTTGGCTGTTGCTGCAAGTACAGAGAAGCCTTCTTCGGGCGAGCAGAAGACAGTACCTTCGGTAGGATTCACCTTTCGTGCAAGGGAGGCGGAAGAGTTGACTACATAGTCGATGCCATCGTTTCCCCTGCGGATATGCTGGAAGTTGTGAATATGTCCACAGACATACATGGCCACCTTTTTCTTATACTTGTCCAGAATGGGGAGCAAATTGCGCTGCATGTCCTGTTGTTCTATCAGATCCTTTTTTGTATCTGCATACATGGGATGATGGCCAACCACGATAATCCAATCTTCAGCAGCTTCTCGCAAAGTGGCATCTATCCACTTGAGCTGTGTTTCCACATCCTGACGGTCTACGTCGGGATAGGTGTCATTGTGGTGGTAACGGTCTATCAGCGGCGTTGTGTCAATGAAAATCACTCTGACACTGACGCCATTATCCTCGAATGTTTTGGAATAATACCGTCCTTCCATCATCCAGCGGCGTGACACCTGACTGTAATCTATCACGGCCTGGGTGTTGCCACGATATTCGTGATTGCCCAAAATGGGATGCCATGGTATCATCAGCTCAGGATGGGAATAAATCAACTCATAATTAGTCATCCACAGAGGGTCGGAGGTAGACTGCACTCCTTCGAAGTGATGAACATCACCCAGCGCGAGCACCGCCTCAGGACCAATGGCATTTCCCATCTCTCCCATTGTCTCTGCAATGGGTTTCTGCTGATAATATCCATTGCGGCCCAGATCGTTCGCCATAAACAGATTGACATCACCCTTCAAGCTTTTCCACTGCTCTGGATTCTGTGCCTGTAATGAAATATTAATAAAAAGAGAAGCGGCAATAGCTATCAATACTATCAGCCAATTGCGCTGAGCACCCTGAAGACGTGCTGTAATACTTTCATGGTTGCTGCTTTCAGCAAGTGTTTTGTTAGTTAAATACATTGAATTGTCCATAATCTTTTTGTCCTTAATTCTGAGTGCAAAAGTACAGCTTGCGCATTACAAGCCGGTAACACCGAGAATAAAACAATAGGTCAAAAAGATTACAGAACGGTTACAGCGGCATCTCCTTATATATCTGCAGAAGCTGTTTGGCAGTGGATTCCCACGAGAAAAGAGCAGCTCGCTGCAATCCCCACTGGCGTTGGGAGGCATAGAAGAATGTATCTTCCTCTAAGCGCAACATCATTGCTGAGATGTCGGAAACGGAGAGAGGATCGACCAGTACGGCATGCTCTCCGGCAATCTCCGGCATCGACGAAGTATTGCTGGTCACGACAGGCGTTCCGCAAGCCATTGCCTCCAGCAAAGGAATGCCAAAACTCTCCCTCAGGGAAGTATAGAGCATGGCAAAAGCATGACGGTAAATAGACGGCAGATGCTGGTTGACGATGTAGTCTGTAAGAACAATATTTGCAGCAATGGCGTGCAGCCCGTGACGATCGAGAATCTGATGAAGACGTTTTGGGGAGAAGTCGGCAAGAAGAAGCCGTCTCTTCACCTTCGATTGCTGCAGATATTGAGCATAAGCAAGAATGGTTCTCTCCGTATTCTTCTTTGGATCAGTATTTCCGAAGAAGAAGAAATATCCGTCCTGATTGATATACTTCTGGTAGTCATTGTCATCTGCCGGTGACTCTTGAGCGAACCAGTCGTTGTATCCATTGTATATCCTAACCACCTGTTCGTCTGTCAGATGCAGTTTGGAAAGGATGTTATTCCGTTCAAAATCAGAAACGGTGATGATGCGTTTACATTGCGGAAGAATTCTGGGCACGACGTATCTGCGATAGAACCAGCCCATATTCTGATACAGTGACTTGTTTCCTTTGTCACGTTTCTCCAGAAAAATAATGTCATGAAGGGTCAGCAACAGCGGACAATGACAGCGGATGGGGGCAGTATTGCTGGTACAATGAAGAAAGTCTACATGATATTTCTCTGCCGCAAACGGCAATGCCAGCTGTTCCCACAAAGGATAAGAAGGACAGGCAATAGACACTACATGGAAGTTTTTGGAGGATTTGAGACATTTGTCGGGACCGGGTTTGACAAAAACATAGTATTCATTGTCTTCATCCATCTGCTGCAGACGCTTGAGTTCCTCAAGAATGACATAATCCATTCCATGCTTGTTGAGGCGGAAAATCCGCTGTGCTTCTATACCTATTTTCATGATTATCCTACATCATTATCCGATTGTTGACTATTTGATTGTTTTGATGACCCTCGCTGGTACCCCTGCCACCAACGAATATGGAGGCACATCCTTGCTGACGACGGCTCCGGCAGCCACCACGGAGTGTGAACCAATCTTCACCCCGGGCAGTATGACCGCATTGGCTCCTATCCATACGTCATCGGCAATGTCGATTGGCTTGGTCTCTATGCCCTGCCTGTCTATCAGCTGACTGCTATCGGCATAAAGATGATTCAATGCCGTTACCGTGATTCCCTGTGCCAGATGTACATGACATCCAATCGTTACAGGTCCGATGACGGTAGAATGTAAGCCTATACGCGAGTGGTCACCGATGATGACATCCCCTACCGCATTGTTGATACAGCAGAAAGACTCGATAACACTCCCCTCACCCAAAGAGAAACGTCTGAAGGGAGGCGTATCCATACGTACACTCCAATAGATATGTGAGTGGCGTCCACGGTGCTGATAAAGAGGTGCCAACAGCCTCACATACCACCGAGGTCTTGCCAGACGCGGATGCATCACCAACGTTTCTGCAAGCGCCTTGAGAGTCGGGCGCTGCAGAAACCAGTTGCGTATGGAATAGAGATTGAACATTCGTCAACAAGGCTTATCTTGACAGGATTGTCCGTTTAGTCCATGTGGAAGAGTTCTTCCAATGGAATGGAAACGGGAGAGTTATCGGGATTCACTTCCATGATATCTGCCATCATATCCCACCATTTCTGAGTAATGGGGTCCACATGGCTTGTATCTTGGCTGTTGGTGTCCTTGTCACACTTCTGTACGGCAAAGAGCAGGTTGGTTTCCTTATCCCAAAAGATGCTATAGTCACTCACCCCCTGGTCCTTGATCATTTGTTTCAGTTCTGGCCAGATAGCAGCGTGGCGACGTTCATATTCGCGCTCACAGCCTTTTTTAAGAATCATTTTAAATGCAAATCTTCTCATGGTTTGTAGATGTTTTAGTTAGTATGTATTATTGAAGGCTAAGAAAATAGCCCAGTTTATAGACATTGAATAAGCGGAGACATGGCCGGTTTCCAGTCAGGTTGCGACGAATCAAGGGTCCGAAGAGCCTGTGCCAACAGCGTATCAGCGGCGACATCATTCCGCGCCTGAGCACTCCTGCCATGGTAAGCAGATGGTTGTAGCCCCGCAGTTCTTCCTGAAACTGATGAAGCGTTCTCATGCCCTCCTCCGTTTTCTCCACAAACTCGCTGTTGGTCTCAAAGACTTCAAAGCTCAGGGGATTGTCAATGTGGCGGATGACTATTCCGTTTTGCCTCATGGTTTTGCCGAAAAGCACATCCTCGTATCCATAATGTCGGAAACGAAGGTCAAAAGGATGTGCTGTCATGACGTCGCGATGAACCATGAAGTTGGCAGTGTGGAAGTCGCGGTAGGGATTGCGCTGACGGGCATCGGCATTGTGCAACTCTTCACTTTTCTTCTCGTAGATAAAGCGAAGATTATGTTTGTTTCTCTGCTCATCACCTCTTATCTGTACGCCTCCGTCTACCACCTGGGCATCGGCTTCCTTGAGATAAGCCTCCATGAAGTCATCTCTTGTCACCACCATGTCGCTGTCGATAAAGAGCAACAGGGGAAACTGACTCTCGGAAGCAAGAAAATTGCGTATGGCAGCCCTTCCGACGTTCTGCTGACGCTCTACATAGCGACAATGTTCCATGCCATGAATAGCTCTGTTAGCCACGACGGTGTCGTGATTGGTCGAACCGTCATCAGCAACGATAATCTCATAGTCGGCATCCAGTCGCTGCAGTTGTTGATGCAGAGAACGAACTAAATCTACACATACATAGTTGAAGGTAGGTATTAGAACTGAAATTGCTGTCATGTTTGTCTTCGTCTTATAAAATATGTGCAAATGTAATCAAAAAACAGCGTTTGCGGAAATTTTATTCATTTTATTTGCCATTTTTCAACATTTATCGTATTTTTGCAGCTGAAATAAGGGGGAAGTACTTCTTCTTCCCTTTCAGATAACATCACAAAAATTCATGACAACTATGAAATTGCATTTTTTCAAGGCTTTGGCTATAGCCATACTGCTATTGCCATCATGCTCCGTGAAAGCCCAGTTCAACTTGGGCAGTTTAGTAACTAATCTGACCTCTGTATTTTCAGCAGACAAGCAGGCCTCATCCGATAATCTCATTGGCACTTGGGAATATACGGAGCCTGCCATCCTTTTCCAGTCAGACAATGTATTGGCTAAGGCAGGTGCAAAGATTGCATCTCAGAAGATTGAGAGTGCCATACAGACTCATCTGAACAAATATGGCATCAAGGCTGGTGCCCTGAAACTGACATTCAATGAAGATGGTACCTTTACAGAAGTGCTTGGCACCAAGAACATCTCGGGCACCTGGAAGGTTGAAGATTCCAAACTGCTTCTGACCCATGCAAACATCAAGACCATTACCATCACCACTCAGAAAGACGGCAATACACTGATGTTTGTAACCGATGCCACCAAACTGTTGGATTTGTTCAAAGCCTTTGGAAGCAAGTCGAGCAATTCCAATCTGAAGACCATCACGACCTTGATGAAAAGCATCAATGGCATGCAGGCTGGTCTGACCCTGGAAAAGAAATAAGCCTACTGCAAGATTGCCTCCTCCCCTTCGTCGATGTCATCAAATCCGAAGAGGGATGGTTGTTGGAATGCGGCCGAAGGACTATCCTCTTTCGGCTGCATTTCTGTTTGGTCTTCCATGTCGGTAAAAGCGAGCAACAGCTGTCTGACAGGTTCCCTCTTTTTCTCTCTGATACGATAGAAACCGCGTCGTTCTGTATGTTCGATGACAGAGTGTTCTGACTTGGAATGATACCACAGGAACTGTTGCACACTCTGATAAACCTTCTGGGGGTCAGGCTGTGCAAAAAGCGTGCAGTTCATGTTGTAAACATGCTTGGCTATCATATGGATACCCAGTCCTTGTTCACCAACCTTTGAAAGCACTTCCAGAATCTGTCGTGTATAGGGATGTTTACTCATGTCAGAACGGCGCATATAGG